>NZ_KE384515.1:0-100703 GCF_000426265.1 Bradyrhizobium sp. Cp5.3
CTGCGCGCCGAGCGCGACGGCACCGTGAAGAAGGTCCACGCCAGCGCCGGCGCGACGCTCGCGGTGGACGCGTTGATTTTGGAGTTTGAATAGTCGCTTCCACTGCACGACCAATCGGCGGTCAAACCCGACGATCTCAACGATAGCGAGGGCTCTTCGGGCCCTCGTCTTTTTACGATTCGATCGCGGCTGAATCGGAGAGCTGCTCGCCAGACGACACGGGATTGCGTTGGCGTTCATCTCTGGATTTGCCGATACGATCTATCCCGAGGTTTGGGCATTCGTGAAGGCAGCGCGCTTACTGTCTTCCGATCATGTCTTGTACAGGGCGTAGAGACTGGACTCGAAGCTCGCCTCTGCGACCCTGAACCAGGTCACGATGTCCTCGGGAAATTTCAGCCATTCGCCGTAGATTTTGCGGAAGTCGGGATTTTTCTCGGCTTCTTCGGCGTAGAGCGAGAATGCCGCGCGATATCCGCCTTCCATGATCTCGCGCGAGAACGGTCTGAGCTCGGTGCCGTTCGCGATCAGCCGGCGCAGCGGAGCCATGTTGCTCGCGTCGTAATGCGAGAGCATGTCCCACGAGGCCTCCGCGGCCGCCACTTCGAACACGCGTTGGTAATGCGGCGGCAGCGCGGACCATGCCTTCGCACCCACATAGAAGGCCAACTGACCCGTGCAGTCCCACCAGCCTGGGTAATAATAGCATTTGGCGACCTTGTTGAAGCTTCCGGCGTCAGCTGCGATACCAGCTTGCCAGATTCCAGGTGGTGACGTCCCACCCGGAGATGTCGGCCATGAGGTTGTTGGCGCCAGCGCCGACGATGTTGCGCGAGAGGAGCGGCAGGAACACGTGGGCCTCGCAGAAGGTCTCGTCGACCTTGATCAGCAGTGCGGCGCGCCTGACCGGATCGAGCTCCCTCTGCGCGGCCTTGTAGGCCTTGTCGGCCTCGGGATCGGACCAGCGCGAGACGTTCCGGCCCAGCCACTTGTTGTCCTTGGTCGCTATCTCCCAGGAGACGCACTGGTTCAAAAACCGCTCGGGATCGGGCTGCGGCTGCGTCGTGTTGTACATCTCCATGTCGGCATAGAATTTCGAGTAAGTGTCGGGGTTGCCGACGTCCGACGAGAAGAACACCGACGCAGTGACTGACTTGAGCTCGATCTCGATCCCGGCGCGCTGACAGGCCTGCTTGATGATGGCCTGCGTCTTCTGACGTGGAGCATTGGTCGAGGTCTGGAAGACGTATTTGAGCTTCTTGCCGTCCTTCTCGCGGATGCCGTCCGCGCCCGTCTTCCAGCCGGCCTCGTCGAGGATCTTGTTGGCCTTGTCGACGTCGAACGCGTATTTGAGCTTGCCCGACTTGAACTGCGCGGGCTGGTTGACGAAGCTCGCCGTCGCGATGCCGCCGCGGCCGTAGATGAATTTTTGGATCGCCTCGCGATCGATCAGGAGGTTGATCGCCTGGCGAACGGCGGGATCGGACAGCGTCGGGTGCCTGGTCTTGATGCTCGAACGCTCGCCGTCGACCTCGGTCCAGGGGTCCGTCGTGTTGAGGATGATGAACTCGACGTTCCCGGACGGCGTGACATCGACCTTGCCTTTTCCGCTGGCCTCCATGCGCTTGAGAACTTCCTCCTCAACCAGCAGGTTCCAGGCATAGTCGTATTCGCCGGTCTGCAGCACGGTGCGCGCCGCGGAGACCGCGTCGCCGCCACCCTTGACCTCGAGCGTGTCGAAATGCGGCTGGTTCCTGACGTGATAGTCGGGGTTGCGCTCGGCTCTGATCAAGTCGCCCGGTTTGAACTCGACGAACCTGTACGGCCCGGTGCCGACCGGCTTCAGATTGCCCGGCGCGTCGCGCGACTTCGCGCCGACATAGTCGCCGAAATGGTGCTTTGGCAGGATCTGGCCCACCGAGCCGACGAAGGGGTCGGCCCAGAACGGCGTCGGATTCTTGAAGTTCACCTTGACGGTGTGGTCGTCGATCTTCTCGACGTTGATATCCTTGTAGGATCCCGTGGTGTACGCCGCGGTGGCGAGATCTGCGGCGTATGTCCAGGTAAAGACGACGTCGTCGGCGGTGAAGGGCTTGCCATCATGCCACTTCACGCCCTGCTTCAGCTTCCAGATAACGCTCATGCCGTCCGCCGAGAGGCCGCCGTTCTTCCTGGTCGGGACTTCAGCGGCGAGGCAGGGGATGAGGTTACCTTCCTTGTCCCAGCCGGCGAGCGGCTCGAAGAAGATGCGCGAGGCGATCTGATCCTTGGTGCCGAGCGCGAAATGTGGATTGAGCAGGGTGGGAGCCTGCCAGAGCAGGATCTTGAGCGGGCCGCCGCTGCCAGCTTTGGTCGGCTTGTATTGCAGCGTGGCATCCGCCATCGCCACGTCGTTCCAGATCAGGATCTGGCTCGCGACCGGCGCGGCAATTCCGATCGCAGCCACCCTCTGGATGAACGAGCGTCGCGATAGCGCGCCTTCCTTCACCTCCGCGATCAAACCGCGGATGTCGTCTTCGTTCATCGGATGACCTCCACCTTCTCAAAGAAAAGTTGTCACCGGCTACAATTTACATGCACTCTAACTTGCGACGTCGGCCCCAGTGGAGTCAAAGGCAGTCTTCGACGTCAGCGCTCGATCCACACAGTCATCCCCGGCTCGAGATTTGCAGGCGACTTCTCGGGATCCAGGCGCAGGCGCAGCGTGTTGCGATCGTGATCGCCGATGACCCGTTCGGCCTGCCAGGTGGCGAACACGCCGAGCGGCCGCAGCTCGGTGACCACCGCCTTCGTGACGCCATCCGTCCCGTTCCGCACCACGCTCACCGTGTCGCTCATCGCGACGCGACCGAGGTGATCCTCGCGCACGTTGAATGAGAGCCATTGCCGGCCCGCGGCCTCGACCATCAGGATCGGTTGGCCGGCGCGGATGTTCTCGCCCACCTCCGCGGCAATGACGCTGACCGTGCCGTCAGCCGGGGCGCGCAGCACCATCTTGTCGAGCCGGCGCTCGAGCACGGTGACGGCCGCGGCCGCGGCCTGCACCTGCGCATCGGCAACGGCCCGCTCCTCCCGGGTCGGACCCGCCACCGCCGCATCGTAATTGGCCTGGGCCTCCGCGACGTCGGCACGTGCGGCCGCCACGTCGTTTTCGGCCTGGTCGAGCGTCTGCTGCGATTCGAAGCTCTGCCGGGCAAGCGTGCTGGTGCGTGTGAGCTGGGCCTGCACATAGTCGAGGCGGGCGTTCGCCTTGGCGATGGCGGCCTTCAGGGAATCGACCTGTTCGCGGCGGACGCCGGCATAGACGTTGTTGCGGCTTGCGACGGCAGACGCGAGCGCGGCACGCGCCTGGTCCGCCTGCGCCGTCAATTCCACTGCCGAGAGCCGCGCCACGACGTCGCCCTCCTTCACAGAGGCACCCTTCTCGACCGCGATCGAGACGAGCTGGCCGTTGACCTCCGGCTCGACCCTGACCTCAGTTGCGCGCACCACGCCGACGATGGCCGTGGACGGTGCCGAGTGGCGGATGACATAGAGCAGCGCTCCCGCAGCGACCAGCGCAAGCGGAATTGCGAGGAAGGCGGCAGGTCTAACGTTGCGCATGTCCCTGTCCTCTCTTGACGGCAAATGCCGAGATCACCGCGAGCGCAAAATAGCCGAGCGCCAGACTCCACAGGATCCGCCAGTCATGCGCGACCTCCCAGATGCTGGCCCCCATCTGGTTGATGCGCACGAGGCCATCAATCGCAGAGTCGGCCGGGAACAGCCGGCCGAACGCGAGGGCCACGTCGGGGATCGCTTCGCGCGGCCACGCAAAGCCGGCCAGGAAGAACTGCGGCAGGCTCGTCGCCAGTAGCAGGATGGTCGCGTTCTCGGGCCGCGTGAACCAGGCCCCGACAGCCTGTCCCATGAAGCTCGTCGCCAGCAGAAAGACAGTCGCCAGTGCGAGGATCTGCGGAAGATGGCCGAGCGTCGAAAAACCGTAGATGCGCGGCAGCACGATGACATAAAGGGCGAGGGCAGGAAGATAGATGGTCAAATGAGCAACGCCGCGGCCGAGCACGCCGGCAAACGCTCCGCCTCCCGCCGCCAGCGCGGTGCCGGTCAACATCGCCGCACCGATCAGCAGGGTCTGCTGCAGGATCAGGATGAATGCCGCCGGAACGACGTAGCTCGCATAACCGCCCACCGGGTTGAAGATCGGCTGCAGCAGAACATCGGCCGGGCTCGAACTCGCAAGCTTGGCCTTGACGAGGCTTCCATCCGAGCGCGCGCCGCGCGAAACGAGCTCGGACGTCAAGGTTCCGATCGCGGTGGCGATCCCGCTGGCGCTCGATCTGAAGACGAACAGATAGGTTGCATCAGCGTAGACAGGGATGTGGGCAGTGATGCCCTTGAGTACATCGCGCTCGGTGTTGGGCGGAATCTCGATGGCGGCAAAGGCCTGCCCGCGATCGATTGCGATGCGCGCTTCGGCAAGCGTTCGGGCGCGAACCACGACACTCAAAGCACCGCTCGCATCCAGCGTCTCGACGATCTGCCGGCTGAGATCGCTGAGATCATTGTCGACGACTGCTATGGGAAGCTTGCGCAGGATCTGGTTCAGATAGGGTTGCGGATAATAGATGCCGTAGACCAGGGGCGCGAGAAACAGGATGCTGAAGGCACTCCGCGTTCCCAGTACCCGCCGCCATTCCGCCGTGAAGGCGCCGCCGATGCCGCGCGGTGTGTGGCTGACCTCGGAGGGCTCGGCAGGCCGCGCCGTTGCAAACCAGCCCCGGCGCGTAAGGCTCGCCATGCGCAGCAGCGCAAGACCGGCAAAGAGCAGCGCCAGACCCGCAAGCGCCGCGAAGGGAATAGCGGAATCGGCGACCGGCAATCCCCGCGCCGCCTGTCCCAGCAGGACGGCCATATACCAGCGCAGCGGCAGGATCGCGCTCCAGGTGTGCGCAAAGGCATTCATGCCGATGGTGGGAAAGCCGACGCCGGCATAGCCGAACGCGGGCGAGGCAATAAGGCCTGCAAGTCCGAGCCCGGTGGCGAGATCACCGACCAGAAGCTGGAGCAGAGCTCCGAGCGACAGATAGGCAATGATCAGCAGCGAAGCCGCAGCGATCATCAACGGCAGGTCGCCCCTGAAGGGGATATCCAGCACGCCCTCCAGGAACAGCGGCTCGGCCAGCATGACCAGGAAGAAGATGCAGAACAGCGGCGCGAGCTTGCCGGCCAGCGCGACGAGCGGATCGCCGCCGGCGCTCTCGAGCCAGGCCCGCGCGTCGCGACGGCGGAATTCGGAGCCGACGGAATAGCCGGCGGCAAGCGTGATCACCACATGGATGATGGTTGGCAGCAGCGCGCGCAGCAGGAACTGCGCATAGTTCTTCTGCGGATTGACCAGTGCCATGGTCTCCGCCTTGAGCGCTCCCAAGGACGCCGGCGCAGGCGCAGCGCGACTGGCGGGAGCGGCCACGGCCGCCGCGGCGGAAAGCGAATCGCTCAGGCCCGAGGACGCGATGCCGGAGGGGGTCAGGAACTGCTGGTTATAGAATCCGACGACCTGCGGGCGCCGCGCGGCCTTCAGGTCGCGCTCGAAATCCGGCGGGATATAAACGGCCGAAATCGACTTCCCGGAGCGTATGTCCTCAACGGCCGTGGACAGCGTGCCGGACCGGTCGACGATCTTCAGGCTCGGAGATGCCGCGACATATTCCACAAGGGCGCGAGAGGCCTCCGACTTGTCTTCGTCGACGACCGTCACGCCGAGTCCGCGAATGACCGGATGGCTGAAGACCGTCGTGAGGACCACGAATGCGAACAGCGGCACGCCGAAGATCAGCAGCAGCGCCACGCGATCACCGAGTAGCCAGCGGCACTCGCGCCGCGCGACCAGCCAGAATCCAGGCTTTGGCGCCGGCCTCATTGCCGCGACCGCCAATCGAGATAGGCGCTCATGCCCGGCCGCAGCTCGGGCACCGGCGTCACGGGATAGGCGCGGATCGAGAACGTCCGCAGATCGAAATCGCCGGAGGCGCGCGTGGCGCGCCAGCTCGCATACTCGCCCTTGGTAGCAATGAGCTTGACCTCGACCGTGACGCGGCGATCGTCGAGCGCGGGGATGCGAACGTCGAAGCGGTCGCCGACCTTCAGGGTCTTGACGAGATCCTCGCGGAGATCGAAGTGAACCCAGACGTCGCCAAGGTCTATCAGGGTCACCAGCGGCACGCCGGGGGACACATATTCGCCCGGCTCGATGTTGCGTTGGTAGACCTGCGAGGCGACCGGCGCATAGACGACGAGCTGGTCGATAATGGATTGGACGCTCTGGGTATCGGCATCGGCCTTTTCGACGTTTGCCTTTGCGATCGCGCGTTCTTCCTTCGTGTAGCCGTTGACTGCCTGCTCGTAGGCCGATTTGGCCTGATCGACCGCGCGCTCGCTTTCGTGCAGGGCATCGGTCACCTGGTCCAGGCGGGCCTGTGGCGCGTTGCCCTGCTCGGTCAGGGTCCGGGTGCGGTCGAAGGTCTTTTGCGCCAGCACCACCGCCGCCTGCGCGCGCTCCATTTCCGCCTTGCGCGCGGCGATGGTCTCCACGCGTGTTCCGACCAGAACGTTGGCGAGCTGGGCGTCCGCAACGACCTTTGCCGCTCGCATCTGGTCGTGCTTCGCCAGTGTCTCGGGATTGTCGATCCGCACCAGGATGGCGCCCGCAGCAATGTTCTGGCCACGCTGGACGGGGATTTCCTTGACCCTGCCGTCGACACGCGCGGCGATATCCAGCCGCGTCGTGTCGACCTCGCCCTGGACGAGCAGCGGCTCCGGTCGCAGTAGATAGAAGATGGAGAGCGCGGCGACGGCGGCTGCCACGATAGTGACAATGATGGCAGGTGCGCGCGTCGCATTGCGCGGGCTCTTCTTGGGTCCTTCGCTGGAAGCATCGGGCGTCGCTTGAATGTTCTTGTCGGAGGTCGGCATGTCCATATCCTGATCCCCTTGGCTCATCACCGGGATAGCCGCTTTCCATGTCGTGTTTGTAAAGCCGCGTCCGCCTCGATGGCTGGCGCCGGACAGCGCCACTCATCGAGAAAGAAAACTAACACGCGGTGCCGTAAACGCCTAGGATGGCTTCTCGCGGCCAACCTCCGGCATCTCCATTCTCCATCGTCTGGCTGGGCGCCGCCTGAAGTGCGACCGAGAGATCGCTGTCCAGCGATCCAAACCCCAGCACCGCCTGTGCAGCTTGGAAGCTCTTGCTGCAATTGGGCTGGAATTGCGGTCTTGGCTGTCTCGATCCACGTGCGGTGCGCTGCTGCCAGCTCATTCGACGTGGTCTGACGATCAGTTTCGTCGGGCGGTCCAGTATCCGGAGCAACGCGCGGTGCCGGAATAGCCGCTCCAGCGTCCCTGGCCGGTGTTGCCGGACAGTCGGCCGGCGCCGGACGCGTATTTGTCCTGAACGGTGACCGAGGCGCGGACTGCGCCGGATCTTGCGACGTAGCCTCTGAACCTGACCAGGTTCGGATGTGTCACGATCCCGTTGGAAATGTTGACGGAGAAGCTGTAGCTCGGATCGCATGCACCTCTCTGCGTCACAAAGACGAGGTCCCAGGCGCCGTCGTAGATCGAATGAGCCTCAGCGCTCGAGCTCAAGGCGACGAGACAAGCTGCCGCCGCCCAACAAACGCGCTTTTTCATCACGAGTTCTCCGGGGTTGGGGTTCCGTATTCCCCGCCACAGCCCTGACAGGCTGATTAGCCGAGGTATCTGATGTTAGGATTGTCGAGATTTCCGGGGCAAGCGCAAGCACGGCGACGAACATACGGTCCGGATACGCGGTCACAGCGATTTCTGGTAGGCGGACGAGAAGCGTTCAAACAGCATGCGCGGGAGGATAAGTCCCACGGTCATGGCCATGATGATCAAAAAGGCGGTGACGCCGCTCGCCGCGATGGCCGTCAGCAGGGTCGCCGGCGCGCTCGGCCCGATTTCCACCAGCTCGACGAGGCCGGCCGCGGCGTTGAACAGGAAGAAGCCGGGCATCATCGAGACAACGGCGGAAAAGGCGAGGGCCGCAAAAGGCAGATGCAGGCGATCGGCGACCGGCGTGACGATGGTGCCGACCAGCATGCAGGCGACGAGCGCCCCGGTCCCGGCACTCTCGCCTGCGACGACGACCAGCGCCCAGCGTACGGCGTGCGCGAGCATGCCGACCGCGATTGGGAACGGCAGGAGACGCCACGGCATCGAGAAGAAGGTGCCAAAGGAGGCGACGGCGCATCCCGCCGCAATCACGTCGACGGCCAATGGCACCGGCGGGGCCGATCCGGCGGTCGCGAGCTTTGCGCCGACGGCTGCGAACCCAAACAGCAGCCCGGCGCAGATCAAGACCACGATGACGGCGGCATAGGCGAGACGCGCGACGCCCAGTGCCATGCGGGTACGGGCGAGATCGATGGCGCCGTTGAGGATATGCGGGCCGGGCACCAGCACCATGCAGGGACAGAAGGCAATCAGCGATATCGCAGTCGACAGGCCGAAGCGGCTTGCGGCTGCAGCAACGATACCTGCGATCAGCGCGGCGCAAAGTGGCTGGATCAGCGGGTTGGCGCTGAAGCCGGACAGCCAGCGCCGCACGAGCGCTCCAATCGCGGCGCTGGCCGCGATCAGCAGCAGGCTCGTCGCCTCGAGAGCGCCGAACAGGACGCCCAGCGAGGCCGCGCCGATTGCCACGAACAACGTGAAGCGCGCCGTGGAAGCCGGAGGCAGGCGACTTGCCGCGATCAGCGCAGAATGGGCTGCATCGGGCGGCAGCGTACCGTCACAGACCTGATCGATGACTGTCGTGACGGCCAACACCCTGCCCATGTCGACGCCAAGCGGCTTGGCAGCAACGATCTGCGAGATCGGCGTGCCCTCGATCTCGACGGTGATCTCGCCCCAGTAAGGTAGCACTCTGACGGTCAAGCCGAACGCGCGCCCGAGGCGCTCGGCGGCGGTCACCGTCCGTTCCGTGGTCTGCCCGTGAGCAAACAGCAGTGTCGCCGCCAGCGCGGTGGTCTTCAGTGCAGCCTCGCGGCGCGACGAATCCTGATTCGATGTTTCCATTTTGAGATCGGTCCTCGGCGTCGTTCGGCTGAATAGCCGGCTTCGAAGTATCGCGATCTACGCGATGCCGTCATCCCTGAGTTCCAGACATCGATGATCGGTTGCCCCACGGGAAAGCGCCTCATTATACTGTGTCCCGATGATTGCGACGAGGCGGGCCCGCACGCCGCTCCAGCGACAAAGGAACACGCGATGAACGAGACAATTGGCTTCCCCGATCCGGGCCTCGACCTGTCCGACGGCTTCAAGCCGCACACCTCGCACTGGGGCGTGTTCTCGGCGCGGAACAGCGAGGCCGGGCTCGAGGTCAGGCATTATGCGGGGGATCCTGATCCGAACGGCATCATCGACAATTTTCCCGGTGCGCTCCGCAACCAAGCGCGCATCGCGCAGCCGGCGATCCGCCGTGGCTGGCTCGAGCGCGGGCCCGGCCCGGACGATCGCCGCGGCCGCGATGAATTCGTCTCCGTCAGCTGGGAGAAGGCACTCGACCTTTTGGGCGGCGAGCTGTCGCGCATCCGCGATACGCGCGGGCCCGGTGCCGTGTTCGGCGGCTCCTATGGCTGGTCGAGCGCGGGCCGCTTCCATCACGCTCAGAGCCAGGTTCACCGTTTCCTCAACATCGCGATGGGCGGCTATGTGCGCTCGGTCAACACCTATTCCTCGGGCGCGTCCTCGGTGCTGCTGCCCCAGATTTTGGCGGGCTACGAAGACATCACCAAGCGAAACGTCACGTGGGAGCAGATCGCGACCGAGAGCGAGATCGTGCTGGCATTCGGCGGTATGGCGCTGAAGAACTCCATGGTGGCGGGAGGCTCGATCAGCAAGCATGTCGAGCGCGGCGCCATGGCGGCTGCGCGCCGGCGCGGCTGCGAGTTCATTCTGGTCAGCCCGCTGCGCGAGGATCTTCCCGCGGAGGCCGGCGCCGAATGGATGACCTGCGTGCCTGGCACCGACACGGCCCTGATGCTCGGCATCGTCCACACGCTGGTCGCCGAAGGCCTGCACGATCAGGCTTTCCTCGATCGCTACGCCGAGGGATGGCCGGTCTTCCTGCGCTATCTGACCGGCGAGAGCGATGGGCAAGCCAGGAGCGCCGAATGGGCCGCATCGATCTGCGGCGTCGATGCACAGACGATTCGAAAGCTCGCGTGTCGCCTTGCCGGCAAAAGGGCGCTCATCACCGTCTCGCATTCGCTCCAGCGCGCCGAGCATGGCGAGCAGCCGGTTTGGATGGGCATGGTGCTGGCGGCGGCGCTCGGCCAGATCGGCCTTCCAGGTGGCGGCTACGCCTATTCGCTCGGCGCGATCGGCTATTACGGTCGCCGTGTCAACGACGTGCCGGGGCCGACGCTCGGGCAGGGCCGCAATGGCGTCGCCGATTTCATTCCGGTGGCGCGTATCGCCGACATGCTGCTCAATCCCGGCGCCACCTATCGCTACAATGGAGAGACGCGTACTTATCCGGACATCCGTCTCGTCTACTGGGCGGGCGGCAATCCCTTCCATCATCACCAGGATATTAACCGTCTGCGCAAGGCCTTCGCCCAGCTCGATACGCTGGTCGTGCACGAACTCGCGTGGACCGCCACGGCGCGGCACGCCGACATCGTGCTGCCTTCGACAATGACGCTCGAGCGCGAGGACATCGGCTATTCCACCAACGATCCTCTCATGGTCGCCATGCACCAAATCGCCGAGCCGTTTGGGCTGGCGCGCGACGACTATGAGATCTTTGCCGATCTCGCCGAATGTCTCGGTGCTCGCGAGCCCTTCACCGAAGGCCGCACATCGCGGCAATGGCTGGCACATCTCTACGAGCCGACCCGAGCCTCGCTGGAGGCGCGCGGCCTTGAGGCACCGAGCTTCGAGGAGTTCTGGCAGCGCGGCAGCCTCGTCGTGCCGCAACAGCCCGATGACGGCGGCAGGCTGCGCCGCTTCCGCGACGATCCCGTCAATCATGCCCTGCCGACGCCGAGCGGACGCATCGAGATATTCTCCGCGAAGATCGCTGGCCATGGCGATGCGGACTGCCCGGGCCACCCGGTCTGGCTCGAGAAGACCGATGTGCCGAAGCCGGGTGCGCCGTGCTTCCTCGTTGCCAATCAGCCGGTGACGCGTCTGCACAGCCAGCTCGACTTCGGCGGACATTCGCTTCAAGCAAAACATCGCGGCCGCGAGGTCGCTCGCATGAATCCGTGCGATGCGGGCGCGCGCGGCATCAAGGATGGCGACATTATCCGCCTTTTCAACGAACGCGGCGCCTGCCTTGCCGCGGTGCATGTCACCGACGGCATAGCGCCCGGCATCGTGCAGTTGCCGACCGGCGCCTGGTACGATCCGATGGATCCCGAGGACGAGGCGCCTCTCTGCGTTCACGGTAATCCGAACGTTCTCACCCGTGACATCGGCACCTCATCCCTCGCGCAAGGCTGCACCGGTCAGCTCACCACGGTCGAGGTCGAGCGCTTCACCGGCAATCTGCCGCCGATCCGCGCCTTCGATCCGGTGTAGCGGATACGATGCGCCGCTTGTCGGAAGGAACGTTGATGAGTTGGTTCGGTGAAAATAAGCCGGTGCGGATCACCAACCGGGTGCGCGGACAGTTGCAGGTCGTGGCCTGTTCGCCGTTTCCTGACGCGGCCGGCGAGATGGTTCTCCATCCCAAATGCGAGATCGACGGCGTGATCACCGCAGAGCGACTCGCAGCAATTGCCGTGCAGTACAGCGGCTACGACGTGCCCAAGCCGAAATGGCCCCGCCCCGGATTGCTGCTCCCCGTCACCGTGGACCTCGCCGATCCCAACCGGTTCAGGATCGAATGGGATGAGGTGCCGACCGGGCGCAAGGCCGCCGAAGGACTCGCCGCGAGTTTGCGCGGCGAGCAGCAAGCGTCCGACGACCACGTATTTCCCCGCGCCTGGCGTGAGGTGGAGCATTCCGCCTCGTCGCCGACGCTGGTCAACGGCCTCACGCCGCAGCAGACGGAGATCGCGCTCGCCGGCGGTGCCGGCGCGCTCGGACTCGTTCCGACCACGGCAAAAGTGTTGTCTGCGCAGGAGGCAGGCCCGAGCAGCGCGCCGGGCGGGACATGGGACATAACTTTGCGAGTGAGCGACCCGAGCGGTGGACCGCCCTGGCAGGCGGTGACGCGCATGTCCTTCAGTAGCCCTGAGCGCAGGGAAATGCGTACCACAACGGGTTGCGAATTGCCCGTCCTCGTCGACTCCGACAATCACAATCGCATCATCATCGATATCCCGCGTGTGTCCTGAGTGGCGCGACCGTCGGCAACCGCGTGCCGACGCGCGCTTGCTTACGCCAAAATCGGCCAAGAGATGCCGCATGAGGTGATGCCCTTCGTCGATGCTGGCGGAGAGCCGGCGGTTATCGAGCTACGACAGCTTGCGGTGTAGGCGCGTGCAAAAGCTCAACGAGAGATGCGTGTATTTGCGTCCGAGGCAGTATCGGGAAAAAGTAGCAAGCGTGTGAACCGGCTCATATTTGAATCGACTCCTTTAGAACAAACATTCTCCCGTCTGATCGTCGTGCCCGGAGCAGCCTGCTCGCGCGCACGCCAATGCCGGCGACGCCTTTTGCTCACCCGCCGCACGGATATTTCGAAAGTTGGAATGTAGCGCATCGCGAATGGCGCCGGTCCCGCAGCCTCTTTCGGGCTCGGCCGGTAGGCAGCTACTTACTTAGTAGGAGTATCCCATGAAGATAAGCAATGCGGTCTTCAGCGCATTATCGGTAACAAAGCACAGCGGCAATCTTCGGATCCCCCGTTCCGGTCTGATCAAATCCGCCCATCTGCTTGAGAGGCTCGGCCTCGCAGCTGTTGGGGGCTCTTGCGGCCTCTACGTGGGTGCCATCCTGCTCCGTTACGAAAGCGGATTGTCAGAGAGCGGCTGGATCGTGTTGCTGACGATGCTCTACGGAGCCCTGAGCTACTATGTCGGGATCGATCTGGCCGGCAACAAGGCTCGGAAATCGAGTTTGAGCATCTCCGAAGAATGGGATGGCTCCGATGCGCCCGAGATCATCAGTGCAGCCGGAACGTTCGGCGCGGCGATTGCCGCAGCTCTGTCCGTCAGCATCATTGTCCTTGATCAATACGTCCCCAGCGGAGTGATCGCCGTTGTCGTCGGCTGTTGGTTCTTGGGGTCTTCGCTTCAAGTTGTCGCGGGCACCATGGCTCGCAACAATGACGCCGCCGACAAGAAGTCGTGAAAGCTGCGCTCACGATAAGGAGTTACGCAAGTGCATCGTGGCGTGAACGCAAGGCTACCTCATTGAGGTCGGCTCGCGGTCAGAAGCCGGAGACCGGCAATCATTCAACCTCGGTTTCCGGACGCTGCGCCGACAAGTTTGACGTTGCAACAGTACGCGTCGGCGAGTCCTGCTTGGAAGCGGCATCGGTACTGAGCAACCTATATTGTTATGGTCGCAAACAACGCGTGCCATGATGTCGACGTTGGGATATCGTCCCCGCACGCCGTGATCCAAAATTCTGCTAACTGCCAACCAGCGTATTGGTGGAGCCTATGCAGCAGATTGCGGAGTGGCTCGAGAACCTTGGACTTGGGCAATACGCACAGCGTTTTGCTCAAAATGGGATTGATGTAGGCGTCCTTCCCGAGCTGATGGACGATGATTTCGAAAAGCTCGGGGTTCTGCTTGGCCATCGTCGCAGAATGCTGCGCGCCATCGCCGAGCTCGATCCGGCCGCATTGATCGCATCGCCTGCTCCCCCGCACGGCGCTGAGCGGCGTCACCTCACAGTGATGTTCTGCGATCTGGTCGGCTCGACTGCGCTTTCCGCGCGTCTCGATCCCGAGGACATGTGGGAAGTGATCCGGGCCTATCGCGCGGCTTGCGCGAATGTGATCGCCGCCTATGACGGCATGATCGCCCGGTTCGTGGGCGACGGAATCCTGATCTATTTCGGCTACCCCCGCGCACACGAGGATGATGCGGAGCGCGCAGTCCGCGCGGGACTGGACGTCATCACCGCTGTCAGGCAGCTCAAAACACGCGAGCAGGTCGAAATGCGGATCGCAATCGCGACCGGGCTTGTGGTGGTCGGCGATCTCGTCAGCGGAACCGCATCCGAGGAGCAGGCGACGGTCGGTGAGACGTTGAACCTCGCTGCCCGCCTGCAGGGCCTGGCGGAGCCCGGCGCGGTCGTCGTCGCGGCATCGACGCGCCGGCTCCTTGGCGATCTCTTCGCCTTCCGCAATCTCGGCCGACGCGATGTCAAGGGTATCTCCGAACCCATCGCGGTCTGGGCGGTCGAAGGTGCGTCCGCATCGGAGAGCAGATTCGAGGCGGTCCGTGCGGCGCGCTCGATCGGTTTCGTCGGTCGCAAGGAGGAGATCGATTTCGCGCTCTCGCGCCAGCGGCTGGCCTGGCAGGGGCAAGGCCAGATGATGTTGATTTGCGGCGAAGCGGGTATCGGCAAATCGCGGATGGTTGCAACGCTGTCGGAAAGCCCCGCGTTGGGCGTGCACTGCCGGGTACGGTATCAATGCTCGCCCTACCACACCAACAGTGCGCTTCATCCCTTCGTCGCGCAGCTCGAGCGTGCCGCCGGCATCCGGCCGCTCGACGCGCCCGCGCAAAAGCTAGACAAGCTCGAGGCAATGCTGGCACTTGGAACCCAGGCAGTGGCGCAGGTGGCGCCACTCATCGCGGCTCTGCTTTCGATTCCCACCGGCGACCGCTATCCGACGCTCGGCCTCAGCCCGGCGCAGCAGCGGCGACGGACATTTGCCGCCCTTCTCGATCAGGTCGAGGGGTTGGCGCGGCAGCAGCCCGTGCTGATTATCTGCGAAGACGCGCATTGGGCCGATGCCACGACACTAGAGTTGCTTGATCTCGCGGTCGACCGAATCCGGGGACTGCCGATACTCGTGCTCGTGACGTCCCGTCCCGAGTTCGAGCCATCCTGGGTCGGCCTCGCCAATGTCAGCCTGTTGCGGCTCGACCGGCTTGACCGACAGGATACGCGCGCCCTGGTCGAGCAGGTGGCCGTCGGCCGCCAGCTGCCGCGCGAAATGATGAAGCAAATCATCGACAAGACCGATGGAATCCCGCTCTTCGTCGAGGAATTGACCAAGATGGTGCTGGAATCCGGGCTGCTCGTCGAAGACGCCGGGCGCTATCGACTCGAAAGTCCGCTTCCGCCACTCGCCATTCCCGCGACACTGCAGGATTCCCTCATGGCGCGGCTCGACCGGCTGGCTCCCGTCAAGGAGGTGGCGCAGATCGGTGCTGCGATCGGCCGCGATTTCTCCTACGCATTGCTGAGATATGTGGCGGGACGCGATGATCTGACGCTGAGCGCCGCGCTGCGGCAGCTCGAAGAGGCAGAGTTGCTGGTATGCCGCGGAGTCCCTCCGGAAGCAAACTACAGTTTCAAGCATGCACTCGTTCAGGAAGCCGCTTACGAGAGCCTGCTCAAGAGCCGACGGCAGGTGCTGCACAAGCAGATCGGCGATGTCCTGCGCGACAAATTTCCAGTCGTTGCGGCGACCGAGCCGGAAATTCTTGCACACCACTTCACGGAGGCGGGCCTCAGCGAGGTCGCCCTCGAATGGTGGCGCAAGGCGGGCCAAGAGGCTCTGAAACGCTCGGCCTATTCCGAAGCGATTGCGCATCTTCGCAAAGCGATTGCCATCGCCGATGAGCTCCCTGATCAGCCCGGCCGGATGATGAGCCGTCTACACCTCCAGATCGCATATGGCCGCGCATTGCGGGGCAGCCTCGGGCACAGCGCGCCCGAAACGGTCGCGGCATGGACGCGCGCCCGGCAGCTCGCCGCCGACATCAATGATCCGGTTGAACTTGCGCCGATCCATTCGGGCCTCTTCAACGCCTGCCTGACGCATGGCGAGATCGCTCCGATGCGGGAGTTGGCGACTGCCATCACGAGTGCCGCCGAGCGGCGGGCGGAATCGCCGGTGGCCGCTGTCCTCGCGCATTGGACGAGCGGGGTAACCTGCTGGTTCGGAGGCAATTATTTGAACGCGAGAACGCATCTCGAGCGGGCACTCGCGATCTATGATGCCGAGCCGGATCCGGCGACCTTCAAGGCGTCGGCGCTGGATCTCCCGTTCGTCATCATGAGGTTCCTTGCGCTCGTGCTTTGGCCGCTTGGAAAGATCGACCGCGCGCGTCGGCTCGCCGCAGACGCGGTGAGTGCGCCAGGAGAGAAGCGTGCGCTTTCCCAGGCGAATGCGCTCGTGCATAGGGCTGTCTTCGACGGACTATGCGGCGGAATGTTGCAGCAGACAGAGACGATCCTTGCGCTTGGACTGGCTCGCGACCACACGATGCCCTTGTATGTGGCCGCCGGGACCTACCTGAATGGCCTCGCAAAGTGGCGGGCAGGCGACCGCATGGCGGGGCTCGCGGACATGCGCCTGGGCTTGACCTCGCTGCACGAGAACGACTGCTACCTCTGTGAACCCTTCTGGGGCATGCATGTTGCCATGGCGGAAGCGGAGGCCGGTCAAGTCGAAACCGGTTTGGAGATGCTGAGAGAGTTGATCGGATGGACCGAGCATTCCGGTCAGCGTTGGCTCGATGCCGAACTGCATCGCGTGCGGGGTGAACTCCTGTTGCGGCATGATCCTCCGAGCCTTTCCAGTGCGGAAGATGCCTTCGACAGGGCTCTGGAAATCGCCCGACGCCAGCAGACCAAGACTTTCGAGCTCCGCAGCGCACTGGGACTTGCACGCATGCGCAGTTCAAAGGGCCGGGCGGCATGCGAGGGGCTCGCTGCGGTCCTTGCTGAGTTTGATACAGAGCGAGGTCTCCCCGAAATCGAAGAAGCGGAAAGGCTGCTCGGGAGTGGGCGGTAGCGCGGTCATGCTCACCGCGTCGCGCGAAACGCCAGCTCGCGCAGCCGCGGCAGGGCGGTGTTGCGGTTGTCGCTGCGCCAGATCGCGTGCAACTCGGCGAACACCGATGGTCCGAGCCTGATCGGGCGAAACACGACATTGTCGAAGCAGGCATTGCGGGTTTCGTCCGGCACGATCGCAAGGCCGAGACCTGCGCTGACCAGGGACAGGATGGCCTGTGCTTGGCTCATCGATTGCACCACTTGCGGCCGGACGCCGTTCGCGTCAAACGCCGCCGTCAACAGTGCGCGCATGTAAGGTCCGCCCGGAGAATACATGATGAAGGGCTGTCCCTCGAGATGCGACAGCTCGGGTCGGCGGCGAATCGCGAGCGGATGGTTGAGTGGCAGCGCAAGGGCAAGTCCTTCGCGGAAGACGGCCGCGCTCCTGATCGGCTCCTCAGTCTCGATCGGCCGGACCAATCCGAGATCGATCCGCCCCGATCTCAGCGCATCGAGTTGCTGGCGCGATGTCAGCTCCTCGAACGTGATCTCGATATTCGGCAACTCGTCGCGCACGCGGGTCGCGAGCCAGGGGAGATAGCCGTAGGTCGTCGCGCCGACGAAGCCGATCGACAGCGCGCCGCCTGTCAGCGATGCGGCTTGCCGGGCGGACTTCACCGCGTGCTCGCGCTGCTGAAGCAGCGTGCGGGCTTCGCTGAGGAAGGCGCGCCCGGCCGCGGTCAGCCTGACCGATCGACTGGTGCGCTCGAGGAGTTTGACGCCGAGCGTTCCCTCCAGAAGCTGGATCTGCCGGCTGAGCGGCGGCTGCGTCATGTTCAGCCGCTTGGCCGCGCGGCCGAAATTCAGCTCATCGGCGACCGCCACGAATGCCCGCACTTGGCCGAACTCGATCATTGATACCTTTTCTGGATCAATTAAATCCAAAAATGAGTTTAGACCTGAATTGATCGCTGATCTAGCTTTCTCGTGTCCGAGCGCCGCTGGCGCTTTCGGACATCCACGGTCGCGGAAGGTCGACCGGGCAAAACAAAACGGGAAAGGGCGGAGCAGCGTGACCACGGAGCAGAGGCCGTCCACACGGACGCATTATCGTTTCGTCACCTTGGCATTGATCACCATCCTGCTCGCGCTCAGCAGCGGTGATCGTGCGACGTTGTCGATTGCCGGGCCCAACATGACGAAGGCGCTAGGCATCACGCCGGTCGAGCTCGGCTGGATGTTCTCGGCCTTCGCCTGGGCCTATGTGCTGGCGCATCTCCCGGCGGGGTGGATCGCAGACCGGTTAGGTGCAAAGCAAACCATTTTGGGCGGATTGATTCTGTGGTCGCTCGTCACATTCCTGATGAGCTGCGTCGGCTGGGCCAGCTATCCGTTCCTGGTGATGCTGATCCTGCGCTTCATGCTCGGGGTCTTCGAGTCGCCTGTCGGCCCTGCGGCAGGGCGCATCATCGCTGCTTGGTTTCCCTCCGCGGAGCGGGGTATCGCCGGCGCCATCTTCAACAGCGCTCAATATGTCTCGCTCGTCATCTTCACGCCGCTAATGGGCTTCCTCGATCACCGCTTCGGCTGGGAGCACATCTTCGCCGTAATGGGCGTACTCGGCTTCCTGCTCGCTGCGGTCTGGGCCGTCGCTTACTATCCGCCGACCCGCCATCCGAGGATTGGTGCCGCGGAGCTCGATCATCTGCGTGATGGAGGTGCGCTGGTCGATCTCGGCGGTGCTTCGCCGGCAGCAATCGAGGCGCAAGGGCCGCGCAGGTCCGACCTCGCCGAGCTGTTCAAGAGCCGCATGCTCGTCGGCATTTTCCTTGCGCAATACGGCATCTCGTCCATCACCTGGTTCTTCGTCTCCTGGTTTCCGACCTATCTCGTCAAGGCGCGGGGCCTGTCGGTGCTCGATGCGAGCCTGATCGCGACCGTCCCCGCCATCTGCGGCTTCGTTGGCGGTGTCGCGACCGGCTTCTTCACCGACTGGCTGTTCAAGCGCACCGGTTCGTTCGGCATCGCACGCAAGACCCCGATCACGATCGGCCTTGTCATGACGGTGCTGATCATCGGCTGCAACTACACTGACTCCACCCTGCTGATCACGGTGCTGATGAGTGCAGCCTTCTTCGGCAAGGGCTTTGGCTCGCTCGGCTGGACCGTCGTCGCCGATACGGCGCCGAAGGAAGTGATCGGGCTTACCGGCGGCGTCTTCAACGCGATCGGCAACACCGCCGGAATCGTGACGCCGGTTGCGATCGGCTACATCCTCTCCGCCACCGGATCGTTCAACGGCGCGCTGCTCTATGTCGGTCTGCACGGGCTGCTGGCCGTGCTCTGCTACTGGGTCATCGTCGGGCCGATCGAGCGCCTCGTCATCCGCGAAGGCGGCGGGCTGATCCGCGCCGCGCCAGTTGCGGCCGAATGACCTCATCATTTCGAAATCAACTTCACGGGAGAAAGCCATGAACGTCCACACACCGGCCAATGCACGCATTATCGCCAATCCGCTCGCAGCAGGCCTTGCCGCCGGCGAAGCGACCACCGACCGCATTGCCTGGGTGCGAACCTCGCTCGTCTTCCTGCCGCTGGCGCAGGCCATCAGCGACGCCAAGGTTCTCACCGGTCGGCAGAAGCCGCTCACCGAGATCGGCTTCCTGTTTGCGGAGATCGAGACCGAGAACGGCCATAGCGGCATCGGATACAGCTATTCGAAACGCGCCGGCGGTCCGGGTCAGTTCGCGCACGCCAAGGAGATCGCCGGCGAGCTGATCGGCGAGGATCCGAGCGATATCGCGCGTCTCTGGGACAAGCTAGTCTGGGCCGGCGCCTCGGTCGGCCGCAGCGGAATGTCGACGCAGGCGATCGCCGCATTCGACATCGCGCTGTGGGACCTCAAGGCAAAGCGCGCAAAGCTGCCGCTCGCCAAGCTGCTAGGCGCCCATCGCGACTCCGTGCGCTGCTACAACACCTCGGGCGGATACCTCTCGATGCCGATCGAGGAGGTGAAGGAGCGTATCACCATGGCGCTCGAAAAGGGCATCGGTGCCATCAAGCTGAAGGTTGGACAGCCCGATCCGATGGTCGATCTCAAGCGCATCGAGGCGGTCCGCAATCACATCGGCGACATTCCCCTGGCGATCGACGCGAACCAGCAATGGGACCGCACCACGGCCTTGCGCTTCGGCCGTATTGCGGAGCAGTTCAACTTGACCTGGATCGAGGAGCCGCTCGACGCCTATGACTACGAAGGCCACGCCGCACTTGCGGCTGAGCTTGCGACGCCCATCGCCACCGGCGAGATGCTGACCAGCGTCGACGAGCATTACGAGTTGATCCGCAACAACTCGGTCGATTTCATCCAGCCGGATGCACCGCGGGTCGGTGGTATCACGCCGTTCCTCAAGATCATGGCGCTCGCCGATCATAGGAAGCTTCAGCTCGCTCCGCATTATTGCATGGAGATCCATCTGCACCTGACGGCAGCCTATGCGCGTGAGCCTTGGGTCGAGCACTTCGAATGGTCTGAGGCGATGTTCAACGAGAAGCTCGAGGTCGTGAACGGCCGCATGATCGTGCCGAACAGGCCAGGTCTCGGCTTCAGCCTGTCGGAGCAGGCGCGTGCCTGGGCTCGTGAGGTCCACGAGGTCGGCAAGCGCCCCTGACAGAAGACATGATCGTTGGCCTTGCGATCGGAGCGCATCGGTCCCGCTCCGATCGCGGGCGGCCTCACAACACCAGCGAGATTGCCATGTACGAACCAAAGACGAAGCTTAGTCCCCTCGATCCTGCCGTCGTTCGCCGGCTGAAGGATGTCTCCAGCGGTTCCCTGACTACCGAGCTGTTCAAGAAAGGGCTGCGCCAATGTTTCCTGGTCGGGCTCCTCCCGATGAACAAGGACGCGGTTCGCTTTGCCGGCGAAGCCTTCACCATGCGCATGATCCCGGCGCGCGAGGATCTCGACACGATCGAGACCCTCACGCCGCATCCGAACCCCGACAATCTGCAATGGGAGGCCGTTGAGAACATCCCGCCCGGCCATGTGCTGGTGATCGACAGTCGCAACGATCCGCGCGCCGCCTCAGCGGGCGCCATGCTGCCGACGCGCATGAAGGTGCGTGGTGCAGCCGCGATCGTGACCGACGGGGCGTTTCGTGATGGCCACGAGCTGGCCCGGCTCGATTTCCCCGCCTATGCGCGGCAGGTCACGGCATCGACACGACTGTCCTATCATCGGGTTGCCGACCTCAATATCCCCATCGCTTGCGCCGATGTGGCTGTCTATCCGGGCGACGTCATCGTTGGCGATGGCGATGGCATCACCGTCGTGCCGCGGCATCTCGCCGCCGAAATGGCCGACCTCTGCGAGAGGCGGGACGAGCTCGAAAAGTACCTGTCGTATCGCATTGGAGCCGGCGAGCCGCTCTACGGCGTCTATCCGCCGACACCAGCCGTGCGCGCCGATTTCAAGGCGTGGAAGAAGGCCGGAGCGGATCCGGCAAAGGCAATGACGATCCGGGCGGGAGCATGAGATGAGCAAGATATCGCCCGCAGCCATGGAAGCGGCGATCCGTCGCTATTTCGACGCCTGCAACGCCGCCGACTACGATGCCCTGATGGCCTGCTTCACGGCAGATGCGGTCCACTATTTTCCGCCCGGCCTGCCGGACATTCCATGGCGCAGCGCCGACATCATCGCGCGCAAGTGGATCTGGTGCGTCGAAAATCTCGGCTCGAAGTGGACGATCGAGAAGATCCTATGCTCCTCGACGGCGCCGGAGGCCGTGATTGAATGGACCCACTGGAAGCGGGCGCAGAACAGGGCGCTCCGCGGCGACGAATGGTATGTGTTCGATGAGGCGACCGGACGCATCAGGGAGATCAGGGCCTATTACGCGGCGCCCGCCGATCCCATGGCCCGGATCTGCGAGCTCGTCGACTTCGACTATCGCGGACGCGGGTATCACCTCTCTCACGAGTAGCGCCGGGCAGGCAGGTCTGAAAGCGGCCGGCGTCTGCTAGCCGCGCCCGGTGCGGGGCTTCAGCCATGCCATGATTACGGCGCACGGTGTGCGGCGGCTGCGCGGCAGCTTGTGTCGCTCGATGGCGTCTGCCGCAAAGGCGAGCGCCTGTTGTGCGGACTGTCGCTGCGTTGGGGCAAGCGCCATCCACTCGCGGATGACTGCGCGTCGTATCCTCGACTTCGTCACGTGATTGGTCTCCGGGAAGCGGCTAATCCGGCGGCTGTGCGATCGGCGCGCTTACGCCGCCTTCTGCAGTGGATAGGCTTGCGAACGTCGCGCCAGCAGCGCGCTGCCGCAGGGATGTTCGGCGCCTTGCAGGACGACGAAGCCGTGCTTCGTCACCGCGGCGCGAAGAGTCTCCTTCGCAGCCGGCTTCTGTGCATCGAGCCAGATCACCAGCACGGCGCGGAGGCTGAGGAAATCATCAAGCCATTCCATCGTCGCGTCGAGCGCGCCCAGCGTGCGCCGCCGCCAATCCACCAGCGCGACCTCGTATTGCCCAGCGGGACGGCCGCAATTGCCGGCCGCAGCGGCCAGCAGATATCCGCGCCGCTGCAACTCCATCATCAAGTCCATGCTCTTCGCGCCGACCACGACGATGCGTTGCCGCGTCGAGCAGCCTGCGAGCGCCATCATCGGATCGATGATCCTGTCGCTGATGTGAGGGATAGACATAGTTTCACCGGTTCGGTTGTTGTTGCCTGGCAGGACGCTGAATCCGACGGAGACAAGGAGTGGCGACGCGTGCATGCCGCCACTCCGATCGCCTGTCCTGCGATGTGTCACGCAGCTTTGCGTGACCGGGCCGATATGAACCGGTTGCGATATGATTTCGAGATTGGCACAGCCCCGATTGTATATGAACGGCATAGGACCAGCTTCGACCACTATGCCGCCGCTACAAACGGGCGACGCGATTCCCATCGAATTCAAATGCTGCTGGCGTCATCTTTCGGACCAGTGAGTGTCACTATGCCTTGGAGACCAGGATGACGGCTTATCGTGCATTTCTCGTGGGACGGCATGACCGCCCGATCAAGGTAGTGCAGTTCGATTGCAGCGACGATGAATCGGCGATCTCGTGCGCCGAGAGGCTGGTCGAGGGCCACGATGTGGAGCTTTGGCAGCTCGATCGGCCCGTCGCGAGGTTCGATGCGCGGTCCGGTCAGATGCGCAGAAAATGATCTTCTAGCCCGCGTCGCGGTCGGATGACGCCAGCGGACGGCTTCGCTTGAATGCCGCCTTGGTGCGCTCGCGCAGGCGCTGGAAGATCACGTAGAGCATCGGCACCAGGAAGATTCCGATCGAACTTGCAGCGAGCATGCCGGCGAATACCGCCGTGCCCACCGCTCGACGGCTGAGTGCGGCGGCGCCGGTCGCGATCACGAGCGGCAAGAGGCCGAGGATGAAGGCGACCGACGTCATCATGACCGCGCGGAAGCGCATATGGGCGCCCTGGACCGCGGCCTCATTGAGCGCCACGCCCGCCTCGCGCTGCTCCTTCGCGAACTCGACGATCAAAATGCCATTCTTGGCGGCGAGGGCGATCAGTACCACCAGTCCGATCTGGCCATAGAGATCGAGATTGAGGCCAGCGATCTTGATGCCGAGATAGGATCCGAGCACGCCGACGACGACCGACAGCAGCACCGGGATCGGGATCACCATGCTCTCATAAAGTGCGACCAGGAACAGGTAAGCGAACAACACGGCCAGCGCGAGCACGATGCCGGTCTGACCGGCGGCGCTCTGTTCCTGATAGGCGGTGCCGGTCCAGGCGAAGCTGTAACCCGTGGGCAGCACGGTATCGGAGATCTGCGCCATTGCGGCCAGCGCGGTGCCGGAGGAGATTCCGGGCGCAGGGCTGCCGTTCACCGTCACCGAGCGATAATTGTTAAAGCGGGTGATGACCTGCGGTCCGGTCACGATCTTGATGGCGGCCAGTGACCGTATCGGCACCATCTCGCCGGTGCTGTTGCGCACATAGATCCGCCAGATATCCGATACGTCGGCGCGATCGAATGCCTCGCCCTGGACGTTGACCTGCCAGGTGCGCCCGAACAGGTTGAAGTTGTTGACGTAGATGCCGCCGAGCGTCGCTTGCAAAGCGGTGAAGATGTCGTTGACCGCGACGCCCAGCGCCTGGGCCTTGCGGCGGTCGATGTCGAGATAGAGCGACGGGTTGGTCGCGGTAAAGGTCGAGAACACGCGCGCAAGCCGCGGATCGGCATTGGCGGCGCTGATCAGCGCGTTGGTGACGCTCGAAATCGCGGCCGGACTCTGTCCCTCCAAAGCCTGAAGCTGATATTCGAATCCGCCGCCGGTGGAGAGGCCGATGATCGGCGGCAGGTTGAACGGCAGCACGTTGGCCTGCCGGACCTGCGCGCCGGCCGCGAAGGTCTTGGCGATCAGCGCTTGTGCCGAATCCGCGGCCGCTGTCCGGTCGGAAAATGGCTTCAGCCGCGCCACCACCAGCGCACTGTTCGGCTCGGAGGCGCCGTCGAGCAGGGAAAAGCCGATGATCGCCAGCACGTGATCGACGGCCGGCATCCGTTTCAGGGTATCCTCGATCTGCCGCGCGACCTCGCTGGTCCGCGCCACCGACGCGCCGTCGGGCAGCTGCACCGAGGTGAAGAAGGCGCCCTGGTCCTCCTCTGGCAGAAACCCCGTCGGAGTGATCCGCGACATTCCGAAAATGCCGGCGGCAAAGACAGCCACCAGCAGGAGCGACAGGGCAGCCCCGCGCACGAGGTAGCCGACGCCGCCGCTGTAGCGATCGCGCACCCAGTCAATGCCGGCGAGCACGCTGCCCATAATGCCGCGCCGCGGTCCGCCGTGGCGCAGCAACAGCGCGCACAGCGCCGGCGACAGCGTCAGGGCGTTCAACGCCGAGATCATCATGGCTGCGCTGATCGTCACGGCGAACTGGCGAAACAGCGTGCCGGAGATGCCGGGGATGAACGCGACCGGCACGAACACCGAGAGCAGCACCAGCGTGATCGCGATGATCGGCGCGGTGATCTGGGTCATGGCCTTTTTGGCCGCCTCGGCCGGAGGCAGGTAGGGCTCCTCCTCCATGACGCGCTCGACATTCTCCACCACGACGATGGCGTCGTCCACGACGATGCCGATGGCGAGCACCATCGCGAGCAGCGATACCGTATTGGCCGAATAGCCGAATACGAGCAGGACAGCGAAGGTGCCGATCAGGCTCACCGGCACGGCGACCGCCGGAATCACCGTGGCGCGGAGATTGCCGAGGAACAGATAGACCACGAGCACCACCAGGACGAAAGCCTCGCCCAGCGTCCGCAGCACCTCCGCGATCGTGTCGCGCACGAAGCTCGTGGAATCGTATTGCACGAGATAGCTCAACCCTGGCGGAAATCGCCCGGACAGCCGTTGCATCGTGTCCGCGACCGCCCGCGCGGTCGTCACCGCGTTGGCGCCCGGCGCGAGATAGATCGCAATCGGAACGGCGGCCCGTCCGTCGATCCGCGCTTCGCTGTCGAGATTTTGCGCGCCCATCTCGACGCGGGCGACGTCCTTCACCAGCAGCGAGGAGCCATCCGGATTGGCCCGCAGCACGATGTTGGCAAATTGATCGACGCTGGCGAGCCGGCCTAAGGTCTGCACGTTGAACTGGAACTGCTGATCGTCGCTGATCGGCCGCGCGCCGATGCGGCCGACGGCAGCCTGGACGCTTTGGGTGCGGATCGCGGCGATCACGTCGGATGGGGTGAGGTTGAGGCTGGTGAGCCGCTGCGAATCGAACCAGATCCGCATCGAATAGTTCATCTTCGCGAATAGATTCGCCTGGCCCACGCCCGGTGTGCTCGCGATCGCATCTAGCACGTTGATGATGGCGTAGTTGGTGATGAAGAGCGGGTCCTGCCGACCATCGGCGCTGTAGAGAACCAGGAATTGCAGGATCGACGAGGATCGCTTCTGCACCGTCACGCCCTGCTGTTGCACCTCCGTCGGCAACTGGGACAGGGCGCTCTGCACGCGGTTGTTGACGTTGACGGTGTTGATGTCGGCATTGGTGCCGAGCGCGAACGAAACCGTCAGCGTGTAGCTGCCGTCGTTGCCGCTGGTTGATTTCATGTAGAGCGCGCGGTCGACGCCGATCACCTGCGCCTCGAGCGGCTGGGCGACGCTGCTCTCCACGACTTCGGCGGAGGCGCCTGGGAAGGTCGCGGCTACGGTGACCTGCGGTGGCACGATGTCCGGAAATTGCGCCACCGGAATCTGCATGAGTGCGAGCGCGCCGGCGATGGTGATGATGAAAGCGATCACCATCGAAAGCCGCGGACGGTCGACGAACACGCCCGATATCATGGGCTGCCGTCCGCCGGGCGCGTCGGAACTGGGCGATTGGCTGGCGGCGCCGTGTCGCTCGCCGCGCCCTTCATGCTCGACAGAATGAGTGCGCTTGCCGGATCCGGAGCGACGGTCTGGCCGGCGCGAACCCGCTGCAGCCCTTCGGCGATCACCTTGTCGCCGGCCGAAAGGCCGCTGATGACCGAGGCGATTGTAGTCGTCGATTGCCCGAGCTGAATGCGCCGCTGCTCGGCCTTGTTGTCCGTGCCGACCACGAGAACGTAATCGCCCCGCTGGTCGGACAATACCGCCGAGCGCGGGATCGCCAGCACCTCGACCGGCTGTACGCCTTCGAGTACGACCGTGACGAACTCGCCGTCGGTCAGCTCGTGGACGGTGACGCCTGCCGCAGACGGCGCGCGCAGGATCGGGTTATTGATCTCGCCCCGCACCGTGATCGTGTCGGTGTTCTGCGCGATGGTGTTGTCGACGAAATTCAGCTTGCCGGACTGGCCATACATGCGACCGTCGGGCAGCCGTAATCTGATCATCACCGCTTCAAGGCCGCCTTGCGGGCCGTATCGTTCGCGCAGCTCGAGCGCCTGGCGGAGCGGCACCGGAAATGTGACGTACATCGGATCCTGGCTGACGATCGTGGTCAGAACGCCGGAGGAGGGGCCGACGATGTTGCCTTCCGTCACCGCCGTGCGCCCGATCTTGCCGTCGATCGGCGCGCTGATCACGGTGTAGTCGAGGTTGATTTGCGAGGCCTGGACCTGGGCCTGCGCGGCCTGCACCTGAGCCTCGAGGCTGCGCTGGTTCGCGAGCGCGGCGTCGTAGGTCGACTGCTGCCCGGCCGGTCCTCCGAGCAGGGTGCGTGCGCGCTCCGTCGTCAGCCTGGCGTTCTCAAGTGTTGCCTCGAGCTGCGCCACCTGCGCCTGCTTGGCTGCCAGATCGGCTTCGAATGGACCGCGCTCCAGGCGATAGAGCTGGTCGCCCTTTTTGATCTCGGCCCCCTCGTTGAACAACCGCTGTTCCAGAAATGCGGTGACGCGGGCAGCAACGTTGACCCGATTGATCGCCTCGATCCGGCCAAGAAATTCGCTGGCCTCGGTGATCGGCCGCCGCGCCGCCTCGACGACGCCGACCGCAGGCGCCGACGGTGCGGGCTGCGTCCGCGCGCCCACGCCGGTCAACACCGTGATGAGGCTTGCCGCCAGCAGTCTAGTCGGAACGTCGGCAAGGTTCATTGTCCGCTCCTTGCTCCGGGCTCAGAACCGCCGCCGGCGTCAATGCTATGGCGTGCCTAGCGCCAACGCCATCCGCAATGACGGCGGCCGCGATGCCACCAGCACACCCAACGGCGGCGCCGGCGCGGCGGCGCCGGACGCGGCGGCGGGGCGCCCCAGCCCGGGCTGCCCCACCCGGGACCGGGCGACGGTCCCCATTGCGCCGGCATCACCGGGGCCGCTGACTCGCCGGCCCGCCCAAGATCGGGATCGACGGGCATCGCCTCAGCGACGCCAATGAGGCGAACTCCTGCGGCGCCGATCGCGGCGGTGGCAATGGCACTCGTTGCAAGGCCGAGGAAGGCACGGCGGCTGGGAGCATGCATTGCGATTGTCTCCTTAGGTCATGCGGTCGTTCGCAGCGATTGCAACGCGTAGAGCAACCATGCGAGGCCATGCGAGATCAAATCGACGCCGAGCAGGAAGCCGAGCACCCAGACGCTGATGTCGGGGAAGCCGAACAGGATGAGCACCCCGGCGACGACGGCGAAGATTCCGGAGATCAGCATCATCCAGCCATTCTGCCGCCAGTAGGCGAAACTCAGCACGCAGCGAATGACGCCCGATGCGAACAGCACGGCGCCGAGAAAATAAGTCAGGATCAGCGCGCCTGAGGCCGGCTGGGTGAGCAGGATGAGGCCGAAGGCGAGGTAGAGCGCACCGAGAACGATCCGCCACAGGAAACCGCCCCATCCCTTGGTCCAGAACGCGTGTGCGACCTCGAACCCGCCGGCAGCGATCGCGGTGAGTCCGATGAACTTGACACTGATGATGGTGGCGAAGGCGAGGTCGCCGAGCGCGAAGAGGCCGGCGGCGATCAGGACGACGCCGAGCAGTGCGCAAGCCCACAGCGGCGGACTACCGAAGGCGTCGACGGTTCCGCGGCTGTCATACACGGTCATGCGATCCTCCTGGGCGGCCAAGGCTCGATCACATCGGATCGTAACGTTGAACCCTCGGGTCCGACATCGGACGAAACCCTGAGCCGCAGGGCGGGAATGTTCTCATCTTCGCCCCATGCGCGGGGTCGCGGACGAGAGCGGTCGGATCGTGCGGGACCTCATTGCAGGAACTGCCGGAAGCGACGGAGGGACAGGAAGAACAATGAGCCGCCGATCACCAACAGGGCGGCAAGCTGCGGCCACACGACCGCTAACCCGGCGCCGCGAAACAGGACGGCCTGGGCCAGGATCACGAAATGGGTGTTCGGCGCAGCGAGCATGATGTTCTGAATGATTTCGGGCATGCTCTCTCTCGGTGTCGTGGCGCCCGACAACATTTGAAGAGGCATCAGCACCAGCATCAGGAGCAGACCGAACTGCGGCATCGTGCCAGCGGAGGTCGCGAGAAAGATGCCCATGCTGGTGGTGGCGAAGAGGTAGAGCGCCGTGCCGAACAGGAACAGCGGGACCGAACCGCCGATCCGGACCGCGAGAAGTCCCTGCACGATGAAGATCAGCGATATGCTTGCCGCGACGAGGACGACGAGGCCCATCGACCAGATCTTGCTCGCCATCACCTCGAACGGCGTCACCGGCATGACCAGAAGATGCTCGATCGTGCCGTGCTCGCGCTCTCGGATCAGCGCCGCGCCGGTCAGGATGATCGACAGCATCGTGACCGAGGAGATGATGTTGTTGATGGCTCCGAACCAGCTCTTGTTGAGCTCGGGGTTGAAGCGGGCGCGCCGCGCCAGATCGATCGGCAGCGGGGCGGCCGAGCGATAGCGGGACAGGAACTCGCTGACCTCGTCGCCGACGATCGACTGGATATAGCCGCTCCCCGTGAATGCCTGCGACATCCGGGTCGCATCCACGTTGAGCTGGATGGCGGGCGATCGCCGCGCCAAGAGGTCGCGCTGGAAGTTGGGCGGGATATTGAGCGCGAAAGTGTCGAGGCCGGCATCCATGCGGGACATCATCTCCGATTGCGAGATCAGCCGGGGCACCGTGAAAAAGGGCGGGCTGAACGCCGTGATGATGCGCGTCGCGGCGGGCGACCTGTCCTCGTCGACAATGGCGAGCGCTGCTTGGTTCAGGGTCTCCGGCTGGGCCTTGGACGCGGTATAGATCGAGACCGTGAAGGCATAGACGATCAGCACGAGCATCATGGGATCGCGGAACAGGCCACGAAGCTCCTTGATGCCGAGCTGGACGATATTGCCCGTGCGCATCTAACTCGCCTGCTTCTTGAGGAGCGCGACACCGAGCGCGAGCAGCACGGGGATCGTGACGATCAGGGCCAGGAAAGGTCCGGACAGATCGCCGAAGTCGAGCCCTTTGGAGAAGGTGCCGCGCGTGATGGTGACGAAATGGGCCGTCGGGTAGATCCGTCCGATAACGGCGCCGGCGCCCTGGAGCGAGGAAACCGGATCGACCAGCCCCGAATATTGCGTGGCCGGGATCATGGTGAGCAGTGCGGTCGCGAAGATCGCGGCAATCTGGCTCGTCATGAACGACGAGATCACGAGGCCCATCGCGGTGGTGATGATGACATACAGCAACGCGGCCGATGTGAATGCGATGAAGCTGCCCGTGAAGGGGACCCGGAATGCGAACACGGCAAAAGCGGTCAGCAGGAAGAAGTTCAGCATGGCGAGCGCGACATAGGGGAGCTGCTTGCCGATGAGGAACTCGAGCCGCGTGACCGGCGTGACGTAGAAATTGATGATCGAGCCGAGCTCCTTCTCGCGCACGACGCTCAGCGTCGCCAGGATCGCCGGGATGATCAGGAGCAGGATCGGGATCACGGCCGGCGCCATCGCGACGATGCTTCTGATGTCGGGATTGTAGAGGAACCGAACCTCGAGCTGGTAGTCGCCGGTGGTGGCGGCGTTGCCATAGAGCTGCCGGGCGCGCTGCGTCAACCATGTCGCGTGCATCGCCTGCACGTAGCTGCGCACCGTCTCCGCGCGCGACGGCATCGCGCCGTCGACCCATGCGCCGATCTGAACGTTGCTGCCGCGCGCCACGTCGCGTCCGAAGCCGGGCGGGATTTCGATGGCAAGGCTGAGCTCGCCGCTGCGCATGCGACGATCGAGATCCTCATAGTCGGTGATCGGTGCGAGCTCCGTGAAGTAGCGCGAGCCCGCGATCTGGAGGACGTAGTCGCGGCTGATCGTGGTGTCGTCGCGATCCATGACGGCGAAGGAGAGGTCCTCGACGTCCATGTTGATGCCGTAGCCCATCACGAACATCAGGATGAGACTGCCGAGGATCGCAAGGGTGGCGCGGATCGGATCGCGCTTGAGCTCGAGGGCCTCGCGCTGCGTGTAGGCGAACATGCGGCGCGGGTCGAAGAAGCTCAATGCGCTGTGCATCGCGCCGTGCGTCTTCGCGGCGGCAGCGGTGGTCGCGATGTGCGGCATGGGGGCCGCCTTCGTCGTGTCCGTCGCGGCGATTGCGTCCTTGAGGTAGGCAACGAAAGCCTCTTCGAGGCTGCCGCCGCCGCGCCGTGCCGCGATCTGCTCCGGGGTATCGCTGATCATGACCTTGCCGGCATGCATCAGCGAGATGCGGTCGCAGCGCTCTGCCTCGTTCATGAAGTGGGTGGAGACGAAGATCGTGACGTTGTCCTGTCGCGACAGGTCGGACAGGATTTGCCAGAAACCGTCGCGCGCCACTGGATCGACGCCGGACGTCGGCTCGTCCAGGATCAGGATATCGGGCGCGTGGATCATGGCGACGGCAAGCGACAGGCGCTGGCGGACGCCGAGCGGCAGCGCGTCCGGCAACGCGTCGATGACATTGGCGAGGTCGAAGCGCCCAACCATGTCGCGGACCCGACCGTCGATCGTATCGGGTGCGAGCCGGAACAGGCGTGCGTGCAGCTCCAGGTTCTGGCGGACGGTCAGCTCGGAATAGAGCGAGAACGCCTGCGACATGTAGCCGACGCGGCGCCGGACATCCATGTCACGGGGATCGACCTCGCGTCCGAACAACCGGGCTTCGCCTTCGCTGGCCGGCAGGAGCCCGGTCAGCACCTTCATGGTCGTGGTCTTGCCGCACCCGTTGGAGCCGAGAAAGCCGAAGATCTCGCCGCGAGCGATTCGGAACGTCACGTGATCGACAGCCGTGAAGTCGCCGAATTTGACGGTGAGATCCCTGGCCTCTATCGCGACGTCGCCGCCCTGGTCGCTCCGGCGGGGCGGGATCACCACCTCCTTGTGCGCCCGTCGTTTCTCCTCAGGCAACAGGGCGATGAAAGCGGCATCGAGATTGTCCGTACCGGTCTGCCGCAGCAGCTCGGGCGGCGTGCCGGTGGCGAGCACCCGTCCGTCATCCATCGCAACGAGCCAGTCGAAGCGTGCGGCTTCCTCCATATAGGCGGTGGCGACGATGACGCTCATGCCGGGACGATCCTTGCGGATCGTCTCGATCAGCTCCCAGAACTGGCGGCGCGAGAGCGGATCGACGCCGGTGGTCGGCTCATCGAGGATCAGCAGATCGGGATCGTGGATCAGCGCGCAGCAGAGCCCGAGCTTCTGCTTCATGCCGCCCGACAGCTTGCCCGCGGGCCGGTCTGCGAATGGCGCGAGACCGGTATCCCCGAGGAGCTGTTGAATCCTCTCCTCGCGCTCGCGCCGGTCATGACCGAACAGACGGCCGAAGAAATCGACATTCTCGAACACGGAGAGCGTCGGGTAGAGATTCTTGCCGAGGCCCTGCGGCATGTAGGCGATCTGCGGGCAGGTCCGCCGCCGGTGGGCGGCGTCGGCCATGTCGCCGCCAAGCACGTGAACGTGGCCGTCCTGGATCGCGCGAGCTCCGGCGATCAGCGAGAGCAGGCTGGATTTACCGACGCCGTCAGGTCCGATCAATCCCACCATGCGGCTTGCGGGAATGTCGAGCGTGATGCCATCGAGTGCGCACATCGTGCCGTAGGACAGCCCGACCGCCTCGAGGCGTATCACCGGCGCAGAGGCGGAGGGGGTGGGCCCGTGCGGCGAGTCGCTCATTTGACCAGATTTTCCGTGAGCTGCGCCGGCCACTCGGCGTCGGAATCGAGGCGAACGAAGGCGCGACCGGGTAGCCCGGTCTTGACCTGTTCGATGTTTCTCCGCAGCAGCTCCGGCGAAATATGCGCCCTGACGCGGAACATCAGCTTCTGGCGCTCCTCCTCGGTCTCGACCGTCTTGGGTGTGAATTGAGCAACACTGGCGACGAACGTCGCCTTGGCCGGGATGACCCATTGCGGCGCGGCGTCGAGCACGAGGCGGACCTCCGAGCCGATGGCCACGCGACCGGCCTGCGCCGTCGGCAGGAAGAAGGTCATGTAGACGTCGCCGAGGTCGACGAGGTTGAGCACGCGTCCGCCGGCGCTGAGGACTTCGCCCGGCTGTGCCACGCGGAATTGAACGCGACCATCGCGCGGCGCGCGCAGCGTCGAGTCGTTGAGGTCGGCCTTGATGCTCTCGATCGCGGCCTTCGCTGCCTCGACGGCAGCTTCCGCGTCGACCACCTGTGCCTTGGCCGCGCTGATCGCGGCTTCCGAGCCGGCGAGCTGGGCTTCGGACGCGGCTACGGCTGCGCGCGCGCCGTTGGCGGCCGCCCGGTCGTCGTCGAGCACCTGCTGGGACACGGCGTTGGTGAGGATCAGTTGCTCGGAACGCTGGAGCTTGCGATCGGCCGCATCGTACTGGGCGCTGCGCTGCGCGATCACGGCGGTCGCGGTCTTCTTCTCGGCCTCGCGTTGGGTCACGAGGCTCTTGGCGGTCTCGATACCGATCGTAGCACGCCGCAATTGCGCCTGGGCCTGACGGTACTGCGCCTCGAGCTGCACCGTATCCATCTGCGCCAACGCCTGTCCCGCGGTGACCAGATCGCCTTCTCGCACCAGGATGTCCCGGATTCGCCCCGGCGTCTTGGTGGCGATATCGATCTCGACGGCCTCGATGCGGCCGTTGCCACTGGCGAATCCGCTCGGAAGGCTGTCGCCCCCGAGCCTCTGCCAGGCGAAGTAACCGCCTGCGCCGAGAGCCGCGATGAGGATGGCGATCAGCCAGCGTTTTCGATTGTGTGTCATGGTTTGGGTCGTTTTCATTGAACAGCGCGCTCGCCGCGCGGTCCCAAGGTCAGATGAGTCACGCCGGCGGCGAGATTGAGCCCGATCGACCGCTCGACCGAGATCGGCTGCAGCACGATGCTCCTCCGCGAACCGCCGACCAGGACGTTGGCGCCGAGGCCGGGGCCGAGCGCGACATTGCCGCTCGCGCCGACATAGCTGCCGCGCAACGTACCGGGACCTATTCGCGAGTTCCGGGCGAAGACGGCCCAGGACAGCGTGCCGGCGCTGGTTACGCCGAGATCAAGCCCGACGCGCCTGATCCGTCCCTCGTAGACGTACTGCCGGGGCGGGCGCAGCCCGTTGAACACGCAGCGCATCGCCTGCGTCGACCCAAGCACCAATCCGACGCGTGGCTCCGAGAAGCACAGCAGCCTGCCGATCCTGAATCTCTCGGCACGCGCGGACGAGGTCACAGCGCAGAGAACAGCTATTGCGCCGATGGCTGCAAGATATCGCAATGGTCGCATTCAAGCCTCCTCCTGGTGTTTGGTTTCGGTCGATCGGGCCCGGGGGCGGCGGTCCTGGCGCAGCCAGAACGAGATGGCGAGGCCGATCAGCAGCACGGCGCCGAGCAGGAAGAAGAAGATGGACTGCTTCAGCCAGGAAATCGCCGGAACGGCCGCGCCCATCGCAAGGCCGAGAAAGGCAATCTGCAGCGACAAGAGACTCACGCCCGCGAGGAACGTGCCGAGCGCCAGCAGCGTCAGCAGCACGAGGCCGGTCGCTGGCATCGGAAGCAGCTGCTGAACCCCGGAGACCAGCATGATGTTCATCGTGACCAGGACCGCGATCCAGTGCAGCGCCTGGGTCCAGATCAGACGGATCTTTCCCTCCCGGCCTTCGGTCTCCGGCCATTTGGTGACGACGCAGACCACGCCGATGGCAAGCGCCAGAAATTCCCAATATCCGACCAGCGGCTGGTGCGAGACGTTGGTATAGGCGACGCCTGCGATGGCGAGCAGCAGCGCGACGATATAGGGAAGCTGTTGCCACAGGACGTGAGCCATCGTCGAAGGTGTTACGGGAGGCTCATGGGCGTTGCTTTGATGCGCATCAATCTCACTCATGGCTGCTCACTCACGATTGTTCGCTGCCGGCTCGAGACCGTCGCCGAGATAATCCTCGACGTAGAACCTGATGATTGCGACCCGGCCGATCGCGACGAGCGGCATCGCAAGCGCGATGCCCATGACGCCAAACAGGGCACCGAGCAGGACGATCGCAACCAGCGTCCAGGCCGGTGGTGTCTCGACCGCCTGCCGCTGGATCAGTGGGCCGATGACGTAGCCCTCGATCGACTGGATGATGGTGTAGACGACGACGGCCCAGATCAGCAGCGAGGCGCCGAGCGGCATCGCCACGAGCGCGATCGGAATCGCGGCAACGATCGGCCCGAGATAGGGGATGAAGTTCGACAGGCCCGCCTGCAGCCCAAGCACGAACGGCCCTGGCAGCCCGATCAGATAGAGCGCGAGCCAGACGCACAGCGTCATCAGGATGATGCGGATCAGTTGGCCGACGAACCACAGCCGCATGACGTTGCCCATTTCGTCCAACACCGCGCGCGTGCGGGCGCGGTAGGATTGCCTGACAAGCACGACCAGGCTCTCGCGATAGCTCGTGGGATCGAAGGCAAAGAGGATTCCGAGGAACAGGATCACGAGCACGCTGGTCAGAAGGCTCGAGGCGCCGCCCAGCAGGAATTGCGCGTGGCTGAGAAAGCGGCCCTGATCGGCGAACAGCCATTGTGCGAAGTCGCGCCCCCATTCCGGGCCGAGCAGATCGACGCCATAGGACAACAGGTGTGCCTGCAGGATATCGACTTGGGCATCCATGACCTTGAGCAGAAGGCGCGTCTGCTCCGGCAGCTTGCCCGCGCCCCAAACCAGTCCGAGGCCCGACAGGGCGCCGAGCAGCAGAAGAACGAGTGTCAGGCGCCAGACGCGACCGAGAGGGAGGACCGGCGCCAGAGCCCGCGCGGCGGCGTCCAGCAGGGCCGCGAACAGCACGCCCGCGAACACGATGAGGAGGCTGGACACCGTTTGCCACACCAGGAACAGGGCGACGCCTGCGGCGAGCAGGCTGAGACCGGTCGCGAGCAGGCTCCGCCGTCCGATATCTCCGCCATGGTCGGCGGGGCTCTCGTGCAGAACGACCTCGCGCACTCGCTCCGGTCCCATCCTGGATTCGCTCATCGGCCGGTCCATCGGCGGGAGTGGTCACGTCTCAGGTGCGAACGCGACGGCTGCCATAGTGTGGATGCGTGCCGCCGCGATGACGCCAGTACCGGTGCTTGGCCGGATTCGTGTTGGTGTTGGGCGTGGCCTTGCTTGGCGCGGCTGCGCCGGTCTCTTTCGGCGCCGCCGCGGTGTCCTTCGGCTGGGCCAGGGAGAGGGACGATGGCGTCGCGACTGCCACCAGTCCGCCCAGGATCAGGGTGCGACACACGGTCTGGATATTCATACACGCCTCCATGCGGTCAGCGACAACTGGTCAGATCGAGATGGCTCCGACAGCCAGCCCATAGATCCCGGCGCACGCGGCTATGGCGATCGCCCCGAACAGGACGGACTCGACAGGCTTGAAGAGTCTCTCCTTGCGCTCGCGCTTGGCGATCAGGAACAGCACTGTTCCGGGTGCATAGAGGATCGCGGACAGCAGGAGAAATTTTGGCCCGCCGGCATAAATCATGCCGGCTGCATAGAGCGTCGCAACGGCCGCGCCGATTCCATCGGTGGTGCGGGCGCGCTCGCCGGGATCATAGGCCTCGCCGGTCGATGCGAGCTTCAAGCCGTACGCGGCGACGAGAAAGTACGGGACCAGCGTCATTGCGCTGGTCATCTTCAGGGCGAGCGTGAAGGCATATTCGGCGAACCAGCTCACGATGAGAAACGTCTGTATCACGCAGTTGGTGAGCCAGAGCGCGCCGACAGGGACCTTGCGCGCGTTCTCGCTGGCGAGAAAGGCGGGCATGGTGCGCTGGATCGCCGCCGAGTGCAGGATCTCGGCCGCTAGCAAGGACCACGACAAATAGTTGCCGAGGATCGAGATCAGCAAGGCCACGCTGATGAACACATTGCCCCAGCGGCCGACCATCGCTTCCATCACGCCCGCCATCGACGGCGTCGGCAGATCCGCAAGTTCACGTCGCGGCACGACGCCATAGGACAACAGAGTCACGAGCACGAGAAGGCAGAGGACGGTCAGAAAGCCGGTGACCGTCGCGATGCCGATGTCGGCGCGATTCCTCGCGTAGCGCGAATACACGCTCGCGCCCTCGATGCCGACGAAGACGAACACGGTAAGCAGCATCGTGCTGCGGACCTGGCTCAACACGTCCCGGACGTCCGGCTGCTCCGTTCCCCAGAAATTCGCGGAGAATAGCCCGCCGTTCAGGGCGATCGCGGCCACGACAATGAACAGCACGATCGGGATGATTTTTGCGAAAGTCGTGGCCGTGTTGAGCGCGGCCGCGCCCTTGATGCCGCGCAGCACCAGAACATGCACGCTCCACAGCAGCAGTGACGCCGAAGCGATCGCGGTCGGCGTCGTGCCGTCGCCGAAAATGGGGAAAAATTGCCCGAGCGTGGCCTTGATCAAAATGAGGCAGGCGACGTCGGCGAGGCAACAGCCGATCCAATAGCCGGCGGCGGACGCAAAGCCGATATAGTCACCGAAGCCGGCCTTGGCGTAGGCGTAAATGCCGGCATCGAGCTCTGGCTTGCGCCGGGACAGCGACTGGAACACGAAGGCCAGCGTCAGCATGCCGGTGCCCGCAATCATCCAGGCGATGATCGCACCGAGAGCGCCGGTGGTTCGTCCGAACTGGGCCGGCAATGCAAAGATGCCGGAGCCGACCATCGATCCGATCACAAGCGCAATCAGTGCGTTGCGCGAAAGTCTCTGATCGGCCTCGTTCGCCGAAGCAGCCATGATGGATGGCCTTCCAATCCGAGGCGGCCGCACATCCGGCCGACCCCGGCGAAGACCTTAGAGGTCCGCCCCGCGGGCGCACATCAGGGTTTCTCTGTAGGCAGCAGGGCAGGAAATCGGCGGGCGCGCGGGGCCTCAGGGCTTTGGAAGCGATGCGGTCGCGCTGTCCTCGTTCGCGCAGCGGGAGGCGGATACCGCACTCTGCGCGACAAGAACGAAACTGCCACGGAAGAATTCGCCGGACTTGGCAAGCTCGGCGGCGAGGCGCCTGGCATGCTGGACAGCTGCGTCCTGCCCGGCGTATTCGCATCCGATCCCGTCGGCCGAGAGGCCGTATTTGTCGGCGATGTGGAAGAAAAAGCGCATGCCTGCCGAATAGGCCGGCCCGCGACCGCCCTCCAGTGACAAAGGTGTAAGGTGCCTCAGCCAAAGGGCGTAGGGCGCTGAGAAGGTTACCGGCTTGCGGATTGGTAACGCGATGCTGCGGCCGCTCGGGCGCCGCCGGCGACTGCATCTGAAGAGGGTGGTTTTCACCGCGCGAGTTCGGGTGATTGTCCTATGTTCCCTCACGGGCGGGCAGCCTAGCGTGGCCTCGCAGGGCGGGCACCAGAGGAGGCAAGCGATGTCGAATTACGATCACAATTTGACGGCCGCGGATACCGCCAGCCGCCAGATCGCGGTGGACGCCGGACTGCGCGACTACATGCTGCGAATCTACACCTACATGGCCTCAGGCGTAGGCTTGACCGCCGTCGTCGCCGGGGTGACTTATCAAGTCATGGGTCCTGCACTGCTGCAGAGCCCGCTGATGTGGGTTTTCATCCTGGCGCCGCTCGCGCTGGTGTTCTTCATCGGCACGCGCATCAACACGCTGTCGGTGTCGACGGCGCGGCTGGTGTTCTTCCTTTATGCAGCACTGGTCGGCATATCGCTCTCGATATTGCTGCACATCTATACCAGCTCGTCGATCACCCGCGTCTTCTTCATCGCAGCCGCGACGTTCGGGGCGCTCAGTCTCCTCGGCTACACCACCCGGCGCGACCTCTCGGGATTTGGCACCTTCCTGTTCATGGGCCTGATCGGAATCATCATTGCGAGCTTGGTCAACCTGTTCCTGCAGTCGACCGGGCTGGACTGGCTGATCTCGATCGTGGGCGTCGGCGTGTTTGCGGGACTTACAGCCTACGATACGCAGCGGATCAAGGCGATGTACGACAGCACGGATGACCACACCACAGCAGGCCGCAAGTCGGTCATTGCCGCGCTGTCGCTCTATCTCAATTTCCTCAACCTGTTCCTGATGCTGCTGCGTCTTGCAGGCGGCCGCCGCTGAGACCGGAGGTGCGGCGGCTCACGCCGCCGGCCGCTCCACCGCGCTGGCGAGTGCGTCGCGCAGCATCTTTTCCTTGGTCTCATCAAACGATGTCTTGAGCACGACGCCGCCGGCGTCCTTGATCTCGTTGATCACCTTGTCTGCGGTCATGTGCTTGATCAGGACGAAAAGGGCCGCGCTGCCGGGCTGGAGGCTGGCTGACAGGCTCTTCATGAAGGAATCGTCGATGCCGAAGTCCGTCAGCGCGCCGCCCAGCGCACCCGACGCCGCGCCCACGGCGACCCCGAGAATCGGATTGAGAAAGAGGACACCGATGAGGAGGCCCCAGAAGCTTCCTGTCATCGCGCCCATGGCGGTCGTGTTGACGAGCTGATTGAGCTTGATGCCGCCCTGATCCGTTTTCACGGCGATCACGGCGTCGCTGATCGTGATCAGATATTCCTTCTGCAGCTTGAGCAATCGCTGGCGTACTTCTTCTGCTTTCGCCTCGGACGGATATACGATCGCGACCAGATCGGACATGGAGACCTCCCGTTGGGTCGAGAAAAGGCGGATCGGAACATTCTCTCGCTGACGGTACCGAGCAAGCGGCACTTCCGCGATCGGAGGAAACCCTTGGCCGTCGCGGATGAATGTCCCAATGCACGAATGCGCAGAAATCCCTTGGTTCCACGGGCTCGGTCGAGGTGTCCTCAATTCACCGCCAACATCAATGCGGCGAGCAGCAACGCCACGACGAGCAGGGAGATGCCCGCCATGGGCCACTGACGAAGGACGTCGTCACTTCGTTCGACAAGCCTGCCGAATTCAATACCGGCGCGCCGCAACGGACGGGCTGCGCTCGCGAGCGCCTTCCAGGTCGTTGAAGATGCGAGCGGATGCGGCCAGGGACTGAGCAGAATCGCCAGCACCGCGCCCCCGAGGACAGGCAACAGCAGTTTGGAGAGCGATTCGATGCCGAAGACCTTCGGTGCCGTAGCAAACGGAACGGGCAGATACGGGTCCCAAGGCACGAGGCCGAGCAAAAGCGAGCAGAGCGCCAGGGCAAGCGCCGCCAGGTCCTGATTGCGCGATGCCGGACCTGTCACGGCAATTGACACGTCCGAAGCCGCCAGCGCGTGCGCCAGAACCAGCACGACATAAGCGGCCGTAAACATCCCGCCCGCCTGGAGCACGACCGCCCACCACCACTGCCCGCTCTCCTCTGCTGCCTGGAGCAACAGATCCTTCGCAAGGGAAGCACCACTCGGAGGTACGCCCATCAGCGCGATTCCTCCCAGCGCAAAGGCCAGCAAGCTCATAGGCCGTGCTCGCGCGATGCCGCGCAACTCCGTGATGCGATCGTGACCCAGTGCCACGTAGATCGATCCGACGGCCATGAACATCGCCGCTTTTGCGGTGGCATGGGAGACAGCCTGCAGCAGACCGCCTGCCAAGGCTTCGTCACTCTCGAGCCTCCCCGAGGCATCGAATGCAAGTGGGAACATCAAGAAGAGATATCCGATCTGCGCCAATGTCGAATACGCGATGAGGAGCTTCAAGCGTTCTTGCCACAGAGCGACAACGCTCCCGAATACGATTGCTGCCGTTCCCAGCGTCGCGAGCAATTGCGTGGCGGCGAAGCCGGGCAAGGCGGGCATAACGTTGAACCAGAGCCGTATGATGATGAAGAAGGATCCCTTCACGACCAGGCCAGACAAGATCGCGCTCGCCGCCGCCGGTGCACCGGCGTGAGCGGGCGGCAGCCAAAGATGCAGCGGAAAGAGCGCGGTCTTGGCGAGAAGACCCGTTGTCATCAATGCCGCCGCGACGAGTGCGGCCGCCTCCGCACTGACGCGCCGCGACAACAGCACGATGTCAAGTGTGCCGTAGAGACCATAGAGCAGTGCCGTACCCAGCAAGTAGAGAACGGAACCGAGCAGCGCGAAGATCAGATATCGCAGCGCTGCTCGCAGCGTCTCGGCGCGGCCATCGAGCGAGACCAGCGGCACGGCGGCAAACGTCAGCAGTTCGAGGGCAACATAGAGCGTGAAGAGGTCCCCGCCGATGAAGATCGTGTTCAACGCCCCCCAGATCGCCAGCAGCAGGACCCAGAATGCGAACGGCGCGCGTGTTTCGGCTGCCGCTGGACAAAAATCGGTCGTGGCAAAAACGGCAATCGCTGAGATTACGAGTGCCGTCGTCGCGAGCATCACAGCTGACAAGCCGTCCCCGCGCAGCGCCACACCCAGCGGCGGCGGCCAGGCGCCGAGCAGGTAGACGAGGGGGCCATCGCTCTGCGGGAGGATCGCGAGGGTGGCTGCGGCAATCGCCAATCCAAGCGGAACGACTGCGAACGCGACCAGCCGGACGTAACGGTCGCCGAGAACGAAGGCCAGCAAAACGCCTGACACCGGGACCACGATCGATAGCACCAGCAGGAAACCGCCCGTAGTTGTTGCCGCCTCCAGTGCTGTGGGATGGAGTAGCATCAGTCACCGGATGGATCGGGGCCAGCCCCCGTAGGTGCGCCACTGCGCAGCGTCGTGGAGCCAGCGGTCTGGAACAACCGCAGCAACAAGGCGATCGCCAAAGCCGTCGCAGAAAACGCGACGACGACGCCGGTAATCACCAGAGCCTGTGGCACCGGATCATTGCCAAAGCCCGCTGCCGCGCCCCGCCGTCCTATGATTCCGAACAGAAGGAATACGCCGCTGCCCAGCAGGTTGAATGCGATGATCTTGCGAAGCGGCTGCGGATTTGTAATCAGGCCATATAGCCCAAGCCCGACCGCGGCGGCAGCGCACAATCCGAATACCGTCACGCTGCTCATCGTTGCTCGCTCCGTTCCGGTGCGCCGGCGAGCAGCAGGCCAAGCGTTGCCGCGATCGTCAGGATCATGGCGACCTCGATACCGAGAATCAGGGGCTTGGCTAGCGCGAGCGGATAGGCAAGGAACGCCGGACCAAGACAAAGCCCTCCGATGCCAACGACAAGGAACAGGCCAGGTCCGGCCACCAGGATGAACCGTAGCCGCCGACTGCTCACCGGTGGCGTGTCCGTCAATCCGGCCATGACGACGAGAAGCCACATGGACGCGAGAATCGCGCCACCCTGAAAAGCTCCGCCGGGGTGGTCGGCTCCCGTCCAAAAGATATAGATGCCGACGACGATACCGACTGACGGCAACAGGCGCGCAAGAAAGGCGAGAACGCCATGGGGATCGGCCTCGTGGCGCGGCCCCGGACGGCCTCCCCAGGCCGGGTCCGACGCAAGCGACCAAACACCGACGATGGCCAGCAGGAGCACGACTTTCTCGAGCATGGTATCCATCGCGCGGAATGCCATGAGCACGTTGGTCACGGGGTTGGCCAGTCCTGTCGCCCATGCTTTCGCGACGGCGGCCGGAGCAAGCGTTGGTGCCGGATCGGGCAGGAGCAATATCGCGGCGGCGAGTGCCGCCGCGATCAACGAGGACAGTGCGGCCGCGCACAGGCGCACCAACTTGCACGGCGTTTCCACGGCTGTCGGATCGGCATTCCGCAGCCGTGCGGCTGCGCCCAACAGCAGTACGCCACCCAAGCCTCCGCCAATTGCGGCCTCCGTCAGCGCGACATCGACGGCGTCGAGACGCACCCAGATCAGCGCGACCAGCAATCCGTAGGCAACGAAACCGACCGTTGCCGAATAGGTTTCGGGGACGGCGATAGTCCAGATGGCGAGGCCCAGTACCACGGCGGCGAGCACGATCTCGAAGACCGTCGCGATGCTCATGGTGCCGGCCCGCCTTGACGCGCGGTGCGTGCGATCAGTTGGGAGACCGTCGCGCCCGCGAGGAGTCCGAGCAGCCAGATGCTGATCAATTTCAACCCGCCGCGGAGACTCCCTGCTTGCGGCAGCAGCCCAAGCACGACAAGACCCAGGCCGAGATTGTCCGCTTTGGTGAGTGCGTGCAGACGAGTAAGCGTATTGGGGAAGCGAAGCAGGCCGACGGTGCCGGCCAGAAAGAAGAACGCGCCGGCCGACACTGCCACAATCGTCATCATGTCGCGTGCGAGGCTCATTTGTCCTCCGTTGATCCGGCTCCATCGGCTTCGAAGCGGGAAAGCCCCTTCTTGACGAACGCGATGGACGCGAAGGTGGCGAGGAGTGCCAAAGTCAACGCCACGTCGATTGCAGCGGGTACGCCCGCTATGGTGCCGAGCAGAAGCAGTACGGCAATACCTGCGGTCCCGATCAGCTGCGCGGCCATCATGCGGTCAGCGTCTCCCGGACCACGGAGGATCGACACGAGCCCTAGAGCCAGCATTGCCAGAATGAAACCGACTGCGGCAGTGAGGAACTCAGTCATTGTAGAGCGCTCGGATCAAGGCCGCTTCCTCTGCAGCAAGCTCTGTCATCACCGGCTGTTCAATGTCGAGGCAGTGATAGATGAGGTGATCGTTCTCCTCTCCGGTTGGCACAGTGCCGGGCAGCAGGCTGGTGAGCGTTGCGAACACGTTGCGACGTACGCCGCGTGAAAGACGGGTTGGATAGGCCGCAAATCCCGGCCGCAGGGGCAATCGAGGATCGAGCGCGCGCCTTGCGACGTCTGCTCCGGCAACGACGGAGTGGTACAGGAAAAGCAACGTCAGTCGAGCGATGGCGCGAGGTGAGCGCCGCGAGGTGCTGGGCTCCAGCAGGTACAAGCTAGTCCAGGTCGCTGCGACAACGGCGGCTGCGGCGGCAGGAATATCTCCGAAATTGGCGCCAGCTAGCACGAGCCAGAGGCACAGGAACCACGCCGCTCGGAAAGTCGCGCTCGCCCACAATGACCCCATGGATCTCCCACTCCATTTCCAGGGACGGGACTATCTCGCGCCTGGCGCTCAGCGCAAATTCCGTGGTCAGCTCCGCCGATGACATAAGGCATCATCTGCGCGCGGCTGGCATTGCCTCGCGGCATCGCTTCACTTGAAGATCGAACCGTGCGCTTTCGATGTGACCGGGGATATCGGGTGATTGCCTGATCACGCATCGGGAATCCCCTGAGCGGCTGACCACGATTGCATCCGGCCGCACTGGGTAGATTTACTGATGTCTGCGCCCGCCCCCTTCGGTAAAAATACCCGGGACGATACCGGGAAACTGTAATCTCCGGAAAGGCTCACCTGCCTGGCAACGTGTCCGGAACGCGGAGGGGCTGACGATGATTATGCGCGGCAGGCGAAGGCCGTCTCGACAGCTCTCGATATTGGCACTTGCCGCAGCGGCAACCTCGCTGCTGCTGGCAGCCTGTGGAAGGGAGGCCGAAACGAACGCCGCACCTTCGCCACGCCCGGTTCGGACCGCGACTATCGAGAAGCGCGAGTCGTCAACGCCGCTGACGTTTACAGGCCGGATCGAAGCCGAGGACGAAGTGAGTCTCGCGTTCCGGATTTCCGGACGCGTCCACGAAAATGCGACCAAGATTGGCGATCGGGTCAAGGCCGGGCAGGTGCTGGCGCGACTGGAGTCCCAAAACGAACTCAACACGCTGCGGCAGGCGCAGGCGGCACTTGCGGCTGCTCAGGGCCAGTTGACGCAGGCCCGCAATCATTTCGATCGCCAGGAGACATTGCTGGCACAGGGATGGACCACGCGCGCCAACTACGATGCCGCAACTCAGGCCCGACAGACCGCGCAGTCGCAGGTGGACGCCGCCGAGGCGCAACTCAACTCGGCGCATGATCTCGTCAGTTTCACCGAGCTCATGGCCGACGCGCCGGGTGTGATCACCGCGACGGGCCCAAGCGCTGGCGAAGTCGTCCAGGCCGGGCAGATGATAGCCAAGATCGCCCGGCAGGACGGCCGCGATGCCGTCTTTGATGTTCCCGCTCAACTGATCCGATCCGGGTCGGTTGATCCGAAGGTCACAGTCAATCTGGTGGATGATTCGAAAATAGCAGCTCAAGGACGGATCCGGGAGGTCGCTGCGCAAGCCAGCCCCGTCACCCGGACCTTCGAGGTGAAGGTCGGGTTGACGGACCCTCCCGTGGCGATGCGACTTGGTGCGACCGTTGTGGGGCGGGTCGAAACCAATGCCGGACCGATGATCGACATTCCGTCAACGGCCCTGACCAAGATGAATCAACAGCCGGCCGTCTGGATTGTCGATCCATCGACCAGCACGGTGTCGATCCGCAATGTTGATGTGTTGCGGTTCGATGAGGCGCAAGCGACTATCTCCCAGGGACTGGATACCGGCGAAGTCATCGTCACAGCGGGAGTCCAGACACTTCATCCGGGACAGAAAGTCCGCGTGCTCGGGTCGACGCCATGATCGGAGCGAACCTTTCCGATTGGGCCCTCAAGCACCGCTCGCTCGTCGTCTACATGATGATCGTTGCGGTGGTTGCGGGCGCGCTGTCCTATTTCCGGCTTGGCCGGAACGAGGATCCCGCCTTCATCATCAAGACCATGGTCGTCCAGGCGGCTTGGCCGGGCGCATCCGTGGACGAGACGATGAAGCAGGTAACGGAGCGGCTCGAACGCCAGCTTCAGGAAACGCCTCATCTGGACTTTCTGCGCAGCTTCACCCGGGCAGGCGTTACGACCATCTTTGTCAACTTGAAGGGGAGTGCCAGCGCCAAGGAGGTCTCCGACACCTGGTATGAGGTTCGAAAGACGGTTGGCGACATGAGGCACACGTTGCCCGCGGGAGTTATCGGACCCGGCTTCAACGATGATTTCGGCGATACGTTCGGCATCATCTATGGCTTTACCAGCGACGGCTTTACACAGCGCGAACTGCGTGACCGCGTCGAGGATATCCGCTCCAGGCTGCTCTTGGTGCCCGACGTGTCGAAGATCGAGCTGCTGGGAGCGCAAGACGAGGTGATCTTCGTCGAATTCTCCAAGCAGCAGCTCGCGACTCTCGGGATAGACCGGTCGGCTCTGATCGGTGCACTGCAGGCGCAAAACATCGTGCGTCCGGCCGGAACGATTGAGACCGGTTCCGAAAGCATTTCGCTTCGGGTGTCGGGAGGTTTTTCGTCCGAGCAAGATATCGCCAACATCAACTTTGCCGCCGGCGGGAAAATGCTCCGGCTGAGCGATATCGCCCGGGTACGACGCGGTTACGCCGACCCGCCCCAGCCGATGTTCCGCGTCAACGGCCAGCCGGCAATCGGGCTTGCGATTGCAATGCGGGAAGGCGGCGACATTCTCGCGCTCGGCGCAAACATCAAGAATGTGATGGCGCAGATCACGGCAGACCTGCCGATCGGGATCGAGCCGAGCCTCGTCGCAGATCAATCCGTCGTCGTGCGCACGGCGATCGGCGAGTTCATGACGTCGCTGCTGCAGGCGATCGCGATCATACTCGCCGTGAGCTTCATCAGTCTCGGCGTTCGTCCCGGCCTCATTATCGCGCTCGCCATACCATTGACCCTCGCGATCGTGTTTCCGGTCATGGAGATCGCCCGCATCGATATGCAGCGAATATCCCTGGGCGCATTGATCATCGCCCTTGCATTGCTCGTCGACGACGCGATGACGACCACGGACGCGACGCTCACCCGTCTGGCGCAGGGCGCCAGCAAGGTCGAGGCGGCGACCTACGCTTTCCAGACCCACGCCTTCGCCATGCTCGCGGGGACGCTGGTGACGATCGCCGGGTTCATTCCGGTCGGGTTTGCGGCCAGCTCGGCGGGCGAATATACGTTCTCGCTGTTTGCCGTGGTCGCCATCGCGCTGCTCGTGTCCTGGTTCGTCGCGGTCATCTTCACGCCGTTGCTCGGAGCCGTCATTCTGGCTCCGCCAAAGCAGAAGAGCGACGATGCTCCCGGGAGGATCTACCGCCTCTATCGGAGTTTCCTCACATTTGCGATGCGCGCAAAATGGCTGACGATTCTTGTTTCGCTGGCACTCTTTATTGCATCTCTTCTCGCGCTGCCTCTCATCCCGCGCCAGTTCTTTCCGTCGTCCGATCGACCGGAGCTGCTCGTCGATCTTAGTCTGCCGCAGAATTCATCCATCTATGCAACCGAAACGGCCGCCAAGCGCCTGGACGCGAAGTTGACCGGCGATCCGGATATCGCGCACTGGAGCAGTTATGTGGGGCGCGGCGCAATTCGCTTCTATCTGCCGCTCAACGTCCAGCTGCCCAACGATTTCTTCATGCAGGCGGTTGTCGTTGCAAAGGATGTTGCGGCCCGCGAGCGGTTGCATGCGAAGCTGGATAAATTCCTGGCAGAGGAGTTTCCGGACGCCATTTCATCTGTTTCTCCACTCGAGCTCGGGCCGCCGGTTGGCTGGCCGGTGCAGTATCGGGTCAGCGGTCCCGACATAGGGCGAGTGCGTGAAATTGCGCTCAAGGTCGCGCAGATCGTTTCCGGTTATCCCGGGGCCAAGCAGGTGAATTTCGACTGGATGGAGCCCGACCGCCAGGTGCGCGTTCGCGTCGACCAGGATGAAGCGCGCCTTCTCGGATTGAGTTCGCAGGCGATAGCCAGCGTCCTGAACACGGTCATATCGGGCACCCCGGTCACCCAGGTTCGCGACGATATCTATCTGGTCAACGTCGTGGCACGCGCAACCGACGAACAGCGTGTCTCGATCGCCACGCTCCGCACCTTGCAGGTGCCGCTGCCGAGCGGACAGACGGTCCCGCTCAACCAGTTTGCATCCTTCGAGTATGCACAGGAATTTCCCCTGATCTGGCGGCGTGACCGCGTTCCAACTCTCACGGTCCAGGCTGCCATCGCCGGCGACACTCTGCCGGAAGCGGTGGTGGGCGCGCTCTCGCCTGCCATCGAGGATCTGAAAAAGACCCTGCCAGCATCGTACAATGTAGTTGTCGGCGGCACGGTGGAAGAGAGCAGGAGGTCGCAAGCGTCCGTTCTGGCCGTGGTGCCCATGATGCTATTCGTCATGTTCACGGTTCTCATGATTCAGCTGCAGAGCTTCCCGCGATTGTTCATGGTCGTGAGCGTGGCGCCGCTCGGTCTGATCGGCGTGATTGCGGCGCTGATGCTGTCCGGCAGACCATTGGGGTTCGTTGCCATCCTCGGCGTTCTGGCGCTGCTCGGCATGATCAGCAAGAACGCGGTGATCCTGATTGGCCAGATCGAAGCCGAGCGCGCGCAAGGAAAGGAAGCCTGGGAGGCCGCGGTGGACGCCAGCAGTTCTCGCTTCCGTCCGATCATGCTGACGGCCGTGTCGACCGTTCTCGGCATGATCCCCATCGCCCCGACAGTGTTCTGGGGACCGATGGCCTTTGCGATCATGGGCGGCTTGTTGGTCGCGACCGTTCTGACCCTGGTCTTCCTGCCTACATTGTATGTGGCCTGGTTCGGAGGAAAAGAGCGTACCGACGCACGCGCTGCATCCGGCCAGGCGTGATGGCGGGGGCGTGCGGGGGATTCCCGATCCTCGACTAGGTAATCACCCGATATTCCGGGCCATTCCGCAGGCGCATGGTTCAAAGCGCGGGACGAGCTGACTGGTCGAGATGTTGCTCTCCGCTTGTGGATCGAGGCCTTTCCATGACTGGGACGTCATCGCCCCAAAAGCTTTCATTGTTTGCACTGACGGCAATGGTGGTCGGCTCCATGGTCGGCTCGGGTATTTTTTCGCTGCCGCGAACGTTCGGCATCGCAACCGGCCCGTTCGGCGCCATCTTCGCCTGGTGCATCGCAGGCGGCGGCATGTACACGATGGCGCGCGTGTTTCAGTCTCTGGCCGAGCGAAAACCGGATCTCGACGCCGGTGTCTATGCCTATGCGAAGGCAGGTTTTGGCGATTATCCCGGCTTCCTGTCGGCGCTTGGCTACTGGACGGGCAGCTGCATCGGTAACGTTTCCTACTGGGTCCTCATCAAATCGACGTTGGGTGCGTTCTTTCCCGTGTTTGGTGACGGCAATACGGTCATCGCGATCATCGTTGCCTCGATCGGGATCTGGCTGTTCCATTTCATGATCCTGCGTGGCGTGCAACAGGCCGCGGCGATCAACACCGTCGTCACCATCGCTAAGATCGTGCCGATCCTGATCTTCATCGGCATCCTGATCTTCGCCTTCAAGGCCGACCTGTTCCGCGCCAACTTCTGGGGCGGCGAGGGTATGCCGGACAAGAGTCTCTTCGAGCAGATCCGCGCGACCATGCTGGTCACGGTGTTCGTGTTTCTCGGGATCGAGGGGGCCAGCGTCTATTCCCGCTATGCCAAGGAGCGATCCGACGTCGGTGCCGCGACGATCCTGGGCTTCGTGACCGTCACGAGCCTGATGGTGCTCGTCACCATGCTGCCCTATGCCGTACTGCCGCGCGCGGAGATCGCCGACATGCGACAGCCGTCGATGGCGACGGTGCTGGAGGCAGTGGTCGGACATTGGGGCGCCGTCTTCGTCAGCATCGGACTTCTGATCTCGGTGCTAGGCGCCTATCTCGCCTGGTCGCTGATCTGCGCCGAGGTGCTCTCCGCCGCCGGACGGACCAGGGACATGCCGCGCGTGTTCGGCACCGAAAACGCCAACAAGGTGCCGGCTGCCGCGCTCTGGCTGACCAATATCGTCGTACAGCTGTTCGTCATCAGCACCTATTGGTCCCGGGATGCCTTCGCCTTTATGCTCAATCTGACGAGCGTCATGAATCTCATTCCGTTTTTCCTGGTCGCCGCCTACGGGTTCTTGCTGGTCAAGCGAGGCGAGACCTATGAAAAGCGCCCGGACGAGCGCAGACGCGACCTGATCTTTACCGGCATCGCCGTCATCTACACGCTCTTCCTGATCTATGCGGCCGGGATGAAATACCTGCTATTGGCCGCAATCCTCTATGCCCCCGGCACAGCGCTGTATCTCTGGGCGCGCCTCGAACAGAAGGCGAAGATATTCACTCCGATCGAGTGGGTCATCTTCATCGTGGCCGCGATCGGCGCAGTGGTCGGGGTTCATGGATTGGCCACCGGCTACATCACCATCTAGGTAAGACCATCGAGCAAGGCATCTCCCATGACGACAAAGCAGACGTCGGAAGCCCCGATACCGTTCGGTGTTCATTCGGAAGTCGGCCAGCTGCGCAAGGTGATGGTCTGCGCGCCGGGTCGCGCGCATCAGCGCCTCACGCCCTCGAACTGCGACACCTTGCTGTTCGACGACGTGCTGTGGGTCGACAACGCCAAGCGCGATCATTTCGATTTCGTGCAGAAGATGCGCGACCGCGGCATCGACGTGGTCGAGATGCACAATCTGCTCGCCGACACCGTGGCCATTCCGGAGGCGAAGAAGTGGATTCTCGACAATCAGGTGGTTCCCAATCAGGTCGGGCTCGGCCTGATCGACGAGCTGCGCGGTTATCTTGAAAGTCTCAAGCCGCGTGAGCTGGCGGAGACCCTGATCGGCGGATTGTCGACCCACGATTTCCCCGAAGCACACGGCGGTGAGACGCTCAGGCTGATCCGCGAGGCGGCGGGCATGACCGAATATCTGCTGCCGCCGCTTCCGAACACGCTGTACACGCGGGACACCACCTGCTGGATCTATGGCGGCGTGACGCTGAATTCGCTGTTCTGGCCGGCGCGCCACGAAGAGCCGATCCTTGCCACGGCCATCTACAAGTTTCATCCGGATTTCGCCGGCAAGGTCAATGTCTGGTGGGGCGATCCAACGCAGGATCACGGCCTCGCCACGCTGGAAGGCGGCGACGTGATGCCGATCGGCAAGGGCAACGTCCTGATCGGATTGAGCGAGCGCACGTCGCGACAGGCAATCAGCCAGCTTGCCGCGACCCTGTTCAGGAAGAAGGCGGCCGAGCGCGTGATCGTGGCCGCCATGCCCAAGCTCCGCGCGGCGATGCATCTCGATACCGTCTTCACCTTCGCCGACCGGGATTGCGTGCTGATCTATCCTGATATCGTCAACAGTATCACCGCATTTTCCTATCGGCCGGCCGACAATTCCTCTGGCATCGAGCTGCGCAAGGACGAGAAGCCCTTCGTGGACGTCGTCAAGGAAGCGCTTGGCCTGAAGAAGCTCCGCGTCGTGGAAACCGGCGGAAGCGCCTATTTGCGCGAGCGGACCCAGTGGGACAGCGGTGCGAACCTCGTCTGCGCCTCTCCCGGCGTCGTGTTCGCTTATGACCGCAACACCTACGCCAACACGCTGCTGCGCAAGGAGGGCATCGAGGTGATCACCATCGTCGGCGCGGAACTCGGACGAGGTCGCGGCGGCGGTCACTGCATGACATGCCCGATCACCAGGGACGCGGTCGATTACTAAGTGTCTCGGCGGAACCCCGGGGCCTTTACGAAACGCCGATTGATCGCATCAACCAGTGATTTAGAACAAGAACATTAACACGCCATAATCGCCGCGCAGCCTCGAGCGAATCCCGGTGTGCGTAGCAGCATCGGAGGGGGCGCGATGCGAGGGTCTGGATTTCTTCTGCCGATCGTCGGCTTGCTCGGCGCGGGTACGGCCGGGGCGGCCGACGTTGATCTCACCGAGTTCAAGACGACCGCGAGCGTCCCGCCATATTACTCCGCTCGGTCGTATTCCGCTTCGTCCTGGAGCGTCGTCGGCTCCATCTCGCCGACCTTCACCGACAATGCCCTCTTCACCCGCGACAACCGCAGGCCGGATGTCTACTACGAGCCCGACGTGAGCGTCAGGCTGGACGGAAACCTCACCAATGATCTGTCATACCGGCTCTATGCGCGGGCCCAGTACGAAGCCTTTTCGAGAGAGAAGAACAGCAACTTCTCTGTCGCGCGCATGGGCGCGCGTTTGACAGAGAATTGGGACGGCTGGCGCTTCTCCGCCATCTATGAACACCGATATGATTTCGACGGTATCTACCGCGACGTCGCCTTCGTCTCCGATGACGTGATGGGCTCGGTGGCGCGCGACTTCCACGTCAACAACGCGGCATTTTCGCCGCTATTGCTCCTGACCTATCGATTCTCCGATCTGCCGGAAGCGCGCCGCTGGCGCTTTGACGCCGTGCTCGGGATCGAAGTCAAGCTCGATCCCAGATGGTCGATCGTGAGCACGCCGCTGTTCGAGGCCTACTGGTTTACCGACGGGCTCAATACCGGCCGTCGCGATCAGCTCTATTCGGTCGACCTGGGGCTGAAGTATAATTTCGCCAGCAACGTGTCGCTCACGACCACCGTACTTTACGAGGCGCGGACGTCGAACGTTCCGCTGCGGCGATACAGGGACCTTCGTATCGGCCCTCGCCTGGACTTCGCCTTTTGAGAGGTGCCTGAAAGATGCCAGCAAGACGCCTCTTGATGCTGACGTGCATCGTCATCGGAAGTATGGCGGCATCCGTCGCGCTGGCCGATCCGCGCGATGCGGTCGATCGTGGTCAGCGTCTGGATACCGATGCGCTGCGGGACGATGCCGCAACGCATCGTCTGCGGCAGCCATCTCATCCTCTCGATATTGCACCGCATCGGCCCGCACCAAACGCGAAGGCGACAAAGAAGAAGTCGGGCATGAGCAGCAGCCGCTAGCCCGGTCGGGCGTGTCGACGGCTGCAATGAGTTGCCAATAGCGCCGCTGATACGCGATCGACGCGTGCCGAGCAGAAGTGCAACCTCGTTGGCTCAATCGTCCTGTGGAATCCGAATTGTGTTTTTAGTCTTTGTTACATCAGATTTGAGCGTCGCCGGCGTGGCACAAACTGCATATCGGGCGTCGCCGGAGTGCGCCTCACGAATTCGAGATTTTATTTGCGCAATATTACTACCTGATGGTGTGGGCGTGTCGCGGGGTGTATGATTGGTCAGCCCCAGAGGCGCGCGTCTTCCGGATCCGGTGGTGGATGTCTCGCCGGCGGGGTGGGGAGGGGACTCTCGATATTGTCATCGTCACCAATATCGGGCGTCGCCGGAATAGAGTGAGTGCGTACCGTGAAGCCACGTGGCTCTCCCGCCAGCGTGTCCGATCGAACCAGTCTCGGGAACTGGCTGCGAATAGGTTCGCAAGACACGATCGACGGACTCTATTGGATGTGTTCGGCGGATCTTCTCTTCGCCGTGCGCCCGTCCTTCCGCGGACACTTCGCCTTTGAAGGGATCAATCCGGCATTCGAGTCTCGGCTCGGCCTGTCGTCGGAAGACATCCGCGACATCGATATCTTTGATTGCATGAGTGGGGACGACGCCAGATCAATCTGCGAGGCGCTTCGGGCGGGCCTTGCGGAAGGCGCAGAGGTCAGGATCCGTCAGCGTCTCGCCCTGGGCGGTCCGGCCCGGGCGATGGAAACGACGGTGACGCCGATCGTGGACCCTGTGATCGGCTCGGTGGTCCGGTTGATCGGCTGTCACCGAGAAATGCGCAACACCCTCTTCGAGAACACGGCCAAAGGGGGCGAAGGGCTCGATACCAACCTCGGCCTGGCGTCCATTCAGGAGGGAATCCAGCAACGTATCGCCTCCGATCTCCACGATTCCACCTGTCAGCATCTGATTGCCGCCAGCCTTGGCCTGATGCGGATTCGAAGCAGCCTGGGCGATCCAGCCTCGGCCGAGCGCCTCTGCGATGACATCGATGCGTCGATCGATGAAGCCCTCCGGGAACTCCGCGCTTTTGCCTATCTCTTGCACCCACGGAATCTCGCGGGCGAGGGATTGAAGGCCACGATCGAGCGGTACGCCGAGGGATTCTCGGCGCGCACGTCGCTGCGCGTGACCGTCGACATCGTGCCGGATGTCGATCGGCTGCCGTATGAGACGAAGCGCTCGCTGCTGCGTGTCGTTCAGGAAGCCCTGACGAACGTGTTCCGTCATGCGAAGGCGACGGAGGTGGCTATCGCCTTCGAAATCGCCGACGGCCGTTTCCAGCTGACGATCAGCGACAATGGACGCGGCCTTCCCGCCCCCGGCAAGCGCGGCACTAAGGCTGCGTCGATCGGGGTCGGAATTCCCGCGATGCGGGCGAGACTGTGCGAAATCGGGGGTACGCTCGACATTCGGTCAGATCGCACGGCGCCGCATACCGGCACCGTATTGTGCGCCGTGTTTCCGCATTCTCTCGCGGCGAACCGGCGCAATCGGCGCAGGACCACGACGGTCATGAGGGCCAATGCAGGCACACAGTCAGCGAAAGAACACTAGCCCGCGGCGGCAGGCCGAAAGGTGGCCGAACAGCGGCGAAGAATTTGGAGTGTGCTGCCATGAAACGAATTCTCATAGCCGACGATCACGAAGCGGTGCGGTCAGGCTTGCGGGCGGTGCTCGAGCAGCGGGCGGACTGGGAGGTGGTGGCCGAGGCCACTGACGGCGGCAAGGCCGTCGCCGCGGCGATCGAGAGCCGGCCTCACGTCGCCATCCTCGACTTCTCGATGCCGCGCATGACCGGCGTGGAGGTGGCGCGGCGGATCAGGGACTATCCGCTGCAGACCGAGGTCCTGATTTTCACGGTGCACAATTCGGGGCTGATCGCGCAGCAGGCATTTGAGGCCGGGGCGCGCGCATTCCTGGTCAAGTCGGACGCGAACAAGTTGCTGCTTGCGGCGGTCGAGGCGCTGCTGCTGCACCGGCCGTTCTGCACGCAAAGCTGTGTGACCGAATTCGATAGCGGGTCGCGCGCCGACGGCGAGAGGCACCATGAGCTCACGGCCCGCGAGCAGCTCGTGGTCAAGCTGGTCGCCGAGGGCTACAGCAACAAGGGCATCAGCGCGATCCTCGACCTCAGCGTCAAGACGACCGAGGCACATCGGGCGGCTGCAATGCGTAAGCTGGAGGTGAACTCGACGGCGGGCTTGGTCCGATACGCAATCCGGGCGGGATTGGTCGAGGCCTGAACGGTGACATCGGCGGGCCGCGGGGCGTCAGTACCTTCGCCGGGATTTCTCAGGGTTTTGTTGGATAACCCTTCCCGCCGGGCGCCGTATGATCGGCCGAATTTGCGGCCGGTCACCGCCGTTGTCCGCCCGGTCGGGCGGGGGCCGGCAAACGGGAACGACGCCGTGAAACGCATCTTGATTGCGGATGATCATGAAATCGTGCGTTCCGGGCTTCGCGCGATCGTTGAAACGCGCTCCAACTGGATCGTGAGCGGAGAGGCGACCAATGGCGAGCAGGCGGTCGCGCTGGCGCTCGAGACCAGACCGGACATCATGATCGTCGACTACTCGATGCCGATCATGAACGGTCTGGAGGTCAGCCGCCGCCTCAAGGCGCTGCACGTGAAAACCGAAGTGCTGATCCTCACGATGCACGAAAGCGAGGAGCTCCTCACGGAGGCCATCCTGGCCGGGATCCGCGGCTTCCTGTTCAAGTCCGATGCCCGCAAGCATCTGATCTCCGCCGTCGAAGCCTTGCTCGACGGCAGGCCCTACTTCACCAGCGTGCTGCTGGAGAAGCTTCTCCACGACTACCAGGCGAACAAGCAGAACCGGGCCGACATGCTGCTGACCTCGCGCGAGCAGAGCGTGGTCCAGCTGATCGCGGAGGGCCACACCAACAGGTCGATCAGCGCGATCCTGAAGCTGAGCGTGAAGACCGTCGAGACCCACCGCGCCTCCGCCATGCGCAAGCTCAGGATGTCGTCTACCGCCGAGCTGGTTCGCTATGCCGTACGCAAGAAGCTGGTTTCGCCGTAGCGGATGCTTAGCGCAACGAAGCATCCCCTTCTTGCACAATGATGGCAATGGAACTCGGTATTGCGATGGCTGTTCCATCCATAGGCGCGAAGATCGGGAGAATCGCATGGGCGATGGAGCAGACTATTTCGCAAAACTGCTGGGGCGCGCCGCCATGGAGGTGTGGGGCGACATGCCCCGCGATATCCAGGAGGCGCTGTTCGAGGCCGCCATGAAGGGGCGAGACACCGAGCGCGAAGATCTCGCGCGGCTGCTGCACGAGCGCCATCCGCGCACGCTGCATCCGGCGAGACCGGGTTGACAGGGGAGATCATTATACCGCGCTGACTTGCCAGCATCCAGGAACGTTTGCAGAGGCACCCGGTTGGAAATCTGTGCGCGGGCCAACGCTGACCAAGATGCGAATGAGCGCCGCGCTCAACTGGTTCAACGACGTGAGTTGTCAGCGTGAGCGACATGAATATCGGAAAATGGTACGATCCGATCACACAGCGATGGATTGTACCGCGCGAAGCGAATCCAATCGCGATCTTCTCGCAAGCGAACACTGAGAAGGGAATGGACCGCCACGAGAGTGCGGAGGCTCAGCGCATCTGGGAGCTGCTGGTCGATTGCTGTGGGCGCGGATAACGCGCCTGAAATTCCCAGCGATTGGCCGGAAGGCTATCGCGAGGTCGGGCACAGGATGTGCCCTGATATCACCGCCCGCGGGCGAGATTGACCGCGGCCTCTACCGCGTCCTCCAGGATCTCCTCCGACAATTGTCTGTCATTGACCGCGCGCGACAATTGCAGCGCACCGACCATGGTCGCGTAGATCGCGATCGCCTTGCGTCGTCGCTCGCCTGACGAGCCCTGCCGGATCTGCGCTGCCATCAGTGCGATGATATCCGAAATCTTTCCGGTGAAGGCGTCGCGCGTCGTCTTCGGATGCCGTGCGACCTCGGCGACGAGCGCCGCGGTCGGGCAGCCGGTGCCGGCGCGGTCACGATGGCGCGGCGAGAGGTATTCGCGGATCGTCGTCACGAGCTCGACACCATTTTCGAGATTGTCCTTGTGGCGCTCTTCGCGCCGGGACAGCGCGTCGAGCAGGACCTCGCGCACCAGATCCTCTTTGGACTCAAAGTGGGTGTAGAAGGCGCCATTGGTCAGGCCGGCCTCCGACATGATCCCGGCGAGGCCGACCGCCGCGATGCCGCTCTCGTGAAACTGTGCGGAGGCGACGTCCAGGATGTGACGGCGCGTCTCGTCCTTATGTCCCTTCTCGTAGCGCACCAATTGTTGCCTCCTGCCAACCGGCCGCGAGCCCGGCCACAAAATCGTGAGGGTTGACCCATTGCATTACGATCATAATAATGAATTATGAGCATAATGCAATGGGGCGGCCGAAGGCGGCGGTCCTTTTGACTTGAGAGGATTGCACGCATGTCAGTCGAGGACGCCGCTCCGCCGGCCCCGTCCGCCACGCAAAGCGCAGCCCGCGCCATTGCTCCGCTTCGCCGGGCGGCCCCGTCCGACCAGAGCGCGAGCGAGCGGAGGCGCGCCGCGCTCCTCGTCGCGCCGATCCTGCCGACGCTGGTCAAGCTCGCGCTCCCGACCGTGACCGTCCTGGTGGCGCAGACCGCGGTCAATATCGCGGAAGCCTACTATGTCGGCTTCCTCGGTACGGATGCGCTGGCGGGCGCCGCGCTGGTATTCCCGATCTTCATGCTGATGACGATGATGTCGAACGGTGGGTTCGGCAGCGGCGTGGCGTCTTCGGTGGCACGTGCAGTCGGCGCCGGCCGCCGCGACGACGCCGATGCCGCCTTGTTTCACGCCGTGGTGCTTGCCATCGTGGCGGGCGCCTTGTTTACGCTCGGCGCGGCTCTCGGCGGTCCACATCTGTTTCGCGCCCTTGGCGGCCGGGACGGGGCGCTCGCTGCCGCCGTCACTTATTCCAACTATCTCTTCGCCGGTGCCATTCCGGTCTGGATCGTCAATCTCCAGGCGGCGGCACTGCGCGGCTCCGGCAACGTCAAGGTGCCCGCGCTGGTGACCTTGATCGGCGCGATCGTGACCATCCCGGTCTCGCCGGTGCTGATCTTCGGCTTCGGTCCGTTTCCGCAACTCGGTATCGGCGGCGCCGGCGTTGCGTTCGGCCTTTATTACGGCGCCGCGATGCTATTTCTGCTGCGCTACATGGCCTCCGGCCGATCCGGCCTCAACTTGCACATCGTGCGGCTGCGGGCGGCGATCTTCGCCGACATGCTGAAGGTCGGCATTCCCACCGCGCTCAATGCGGTGCTCACCAACCTCACCGTCATCCTGGTCACCGCCGCCGTCGGCCTGTTCGGCACCTCCGCGCTTGCGGGCTACGGCATCTCCTCGCGGCTCGACTACATCATGATCCCGCTGCTGTTCGGCATCAGCACGGCGACCTTGACCATGGTCGGCGTCAACATGGGGGCAGGTCAGATGGCGCGGGCGCGGAGGATCGGCTGGATCAGTGGCGTCCTCGGTATGGTCATGACCGGCACGATCGGTATCCTGGTTGCGATCTTCCCGACCGGCTGGCTCCATCTCTTCAGCCACGACACGGAGGTGGTGCGCGAGGGCATGACCTATTTGCGCATTGTTGCTCCGGCCTATGCCGCGCTCGGCTTCGGCTTCGTTGCGTCCTTTGCCGTCCAGGGCACCGGCCGCGCGATGGGGCCGCTCGCCTCATCGATCGCGCGAATCCTGATCGCGGCCGGCGGCGGCTGGATAGCCGTGACCAGCTTTGGTGCGGGGATGGCGGGGGTCGCCGGCATGGTCACGGTATCGCTGATAGCCTATGCGGTGATCTGTGCCTTGATCATGCTGTGGCCGTCGACGTGGCGGCCCGAGTGACCATGCCAAGGCTTTCCATTTCCCGATTGGCCACGCGGAGAGAAGCAGCGTCCCGCCGCGGGGCCAAATTTGAATTTCCATTTCATTGATTTCGCGCCACGTACGGGAGAAGACGACATAGGTTATTGCCGGTTCCATGGAGACCAAGATGTCGTTTCGCCTCCCCCTGATCCTCTCAACCTTGCTCGCCGTCTGGTCGGTGGGAGCCGCGGCCGAGACCATCAAGATCGGCGTGACGCCGGGCCCGCATGCGCAGATTCTCGAGGCGGTGAAGCCGATCGCGGCGAAGAACGGGCTCGATATCCAGCTCATCGAGTTCTCCGACTACGTCGTGCCGAACGCCGCGCTCGATGCTGGCGACATCCAGGCCAATTCCTTCCAGAACCAGCCCTATCTCGACAACCAGAAGGCCGACCGCGGCTACAAGATCGAGTCCGTCGGGCTGACCGTGAACTTCCCGATCGGGGTCTATTCGAAGAAGCACAAGAGCTGGGCCGACATTCCCGACGGCGGCAAGGTCTCGATCCCGAACGATCCGACCAATGGCGGGCGCGTGCTGCTGCTCCTGCGCGACAAGGGCGTGATCAAGCTGAAGGACGGCGTCGGCTTCAAGCCGACCGTGCTCGACATCGCCGAGAACCCCAAGAAGCTGAAGTTCGTCGAGGTCGACGCGGCGCAGGCGCCGCGCGCGCTCGACGACGTCGATGCCGCCGCGATCAATACCAATTACGCAACCCAGGCCGGACTCGACCCCGTCAAAGACCCGATCCTGCGCGAGGATCCGAAGGGCCCCTACGTCAACCTGATCGCGGTCCGGACCGCCGACAAGGACAAGCCCTGGGTCAAGATCCTCGTAGACAGCTATCACACACCCGAGGTCAAGGAGTTCGTCCTGACCAAGTTCAAGGGCGCAGTGCTGCCGAGCTGGTAGGCAAACTGCCAAAACTCCGGCGGAGGACCCGGCGACGTGGCAGCCTTGCGCGCCGCTGGCTTGCCTCGGGCCGCGGCAACCGACATCATCGGGGCCGTGGCAATCCTCGCCCGACAGGGGTCGTATGAAACGCTTTGCAAACCTGAAACGACTGGGGTTCTTCACGCGGCTTCTCGATGAGGCACCCCCGGCGGACCGATACCGCTTCGCGGCGGAGCAGATCGTGCGCGCGGAAAAGGCGGGTCTCGATTCCGCGTGGATCGCGCAGCATCATTTTCACGAGCGCGAGGGCGGGCTGCCTTCGCCCTTTACCTTCCTCGGCTACGTTGCGGCGCAGACCTCGCGCATTCGCCTCGGCACCGGCATCGTCACCCTCCCGCTGGAGAACGCGGTGAGGGTGGCGGAGGATGCTGCTGTCCTCGATCTTCTTTGCGACGGCCGGTTCGAGCTCGGCGTCGGCACCGGCGGCAATCCGTCGGCCTTTGCCGCCTTCGGCCTCGACAGTGGCCAGCGCAACGAGATTTTCGCACGTAATCTGGACGTCGTCCGGACCGCGCTGGCCGGCAAGCCGCTCACCGGCGGCGACACGCTCTATCCGCTGCGGCCGCAATTGTGCGACCGGATATGGCAGGCGACATTCTCGGTGGCCGGTGGCGCGCGCGCCGGCAAGGCGGGTGACGGTCTCCTGTTGTCGCGTACCCAGCCTCGTACCAAGGAAGCGTCGCGCGCGACGCTCGCCGAGATCCAGAATCCGATCATCGACGCTTATCTTGAGGCGCTGCCGCCGGGATGCGAGCCGCGGATCATGGCATCGCGCAGCGTCTTCGTCGCCGAGGATCGCGCTGAGGCGATGCACCTCGCCGACATCGGGCTGCGGCGCGCACTCCCACAGTTCATGAAGGGCGGCCACGCCAAACCGGGCGAGACGCTGGAGGAGATGATCACGGCATTCGATACGCATGTCGGCGCGGCCGACGACGTCATTGCCTCGCTCCGCGCCGACGCCACGCTGGAGCGGGTGACTGATCTCGTCTTCCAGGCGCATTCGGTTGATCCGCCGCATCGCTACATCCTGCGATCGATCGAGCTGGTCGCAGAGAAGGTTGCGCCCGCCCTGGGCTGGACCCGGACCGCTACGGCTGACGTCGCGCTGGCGGGCTAGCCGAACATTGCACGAGGCTGAATGATGAGCACGACGGATATCATCGACACGCTTGCCGGGATCGAACCCGGATCGAGCCTGGACGCCATTCGCGCGAAGCGCGCGCAGGCGCGCGAGAACGCACAGAAGAGCTATCTCGCGCTGTTCGAGCCGGTTGACGCCAGCGATTTCCCTCTCGCGGAGCGCGCGACGGTCGCGCTCTTCGTGATCGGCCTCCATGGCGAACCCAACGTGACCGCGTTCTATCGGGCGAAGCTCGCTGCAACCGACGGAGCGGGCCTGGTCGAAACGATCGAGGCCGAAGTCACCCGGGGCAGGACGTCTGGTCCCTATGGCGCCTTTCCGGCCGGGCCGCTGTCGATCGAGGACAAGGCCGGCCTGGTCTACCGCGTGAGTGCAGATCGCAAGTCCGCCCTCGGCACGCGCCTCGCCGCGGCGCTCGAACATGCGCATCTCCTGGTATTCCGGCCGCGCGATGCGGCATCGGCGGATATGAAGGCGCTGCTGGGCGCCGGCTGGTCGAACACCGGCATCGTCACCTTGTCCCAGCTCGTCGCTTTCCTGTCGTTCCAGGTGCGCGTCGTGAGCGGCTTGCGCACGCTTGGCGCGGCGAGCGCGTAGGAGACCGCAATCATGAGCGCTGCAAACACCGTCAATCCGCCGGTCGTGTTCACCCAGGACGAACTGGGTTGGGTGGCATGGATCGATCCGCTGCCCGAGACTGAGCTGACCGAGCGGCATTTTGCGGGCCTCGTCGATCGCGCCCGCGCCAAGTCCGAATATTTCCGCCTCCTGGTGCGCGATCCCGAAGTGCTGGAAGCCCGGACCAAGACCGACAAGGACATCTTCTACAATACCGCTGACGGCCTGCCGCGCGCCGAGCGCGAGCTCGCGGCGGCAGCGACCTCGCGCTACAATGGCTGCATCTATTGCGCCTCCGTGCATGCGCGCTTTGCCAGCACCTATTCCAAGCGCCGCGACGACGTGCAGCGCCTGCTCGACGAAGGCATAGGTGCGGATCTCGGCGAGCGCTGGAACGCGGTGGTCAAGGCGTCGGTGGCGCTCGCCGCAACGCCGATCGCGTTCGATCAGGATAACATCGAGGAGCTGCGCCGCGCTGGGCTCGACGATGCCGAAATCGTCGACGTCATCAACGGCGCGTCATTCTTCAACTGGGCCAACAGGCTGATGCTCTCGCTCGGCGAGCCGACGAAATAGGCATCTTCACTGGCACGGAACTTGCGACAAATATCCAACATCTGAGCGGATGGAGCCGAGCTTGAGCAACATGGATCGTCGTACCCTGGTGAGGGGTTCACTTGCCGCCATGATGGCGGGAGCGGCCTTCTCCCGCGCCGCCTTCGCGCAATCGTCCGAGCCGATCCTGCTCGGCGTCAGCGGTCCCCTGACCGGGCCGAACGCGCAATACGGCACGCAATGGAAGCAAGGTTTTGATCTCGCGCTCGACGAGATCCAGGCCGCCGGCGGCATCAACGGGCGTAAGCTCGCGTACAGCTTCGAGGACAGCCAGAGCGACCCGCGCCAGTCGGTGGCGATCGCCCAGAAGTTCGTTTCCGACTCCAGGATCGTCATGGAGCTCGGCGACTTCTCGAGCCCGGCCTCGATGGCGGCGTCTCCGATCTATCAGCGGGGAGGGCTGGTGCAGTTCGGCTTCACCAACTCGCATCCCGATTTCACCAAGGGCGGCGACTTCATGTGGAGCACCTCCGTCAGCCAGGCCGACGAGCAGCCGCTGCTGGCGCAATATGCTGTCAAGCGCCTCGGCCTCAAGAAGCTCGCAGTGTTGCACCTCAACACCGATTGGGGCCGCACCAGCCGCGACTATTTCGTCAAGGCGGCCAAGGAATACGGCGCAGACGTCGCGATCACCGAAGGATACATTGCGGAAGAGCGCGACTTCCGCTCGACGCTGGTGCGGGTGCGCGATGCCAATCCGGACGGACTGATCCTGATCTCCTACTACTCCGACGGCGCGCTGATCGCGCGCCAGGCACGCCAGGTCGGGCTGAAGCAGACGATCTGCGCCGCAAGCTCGGTGTACTCGCCGAAATTCTTGGAGCTCGGCGGCGAGGCGGTCGAAGACGTCCATCTCGGCACGCGCTATTTCCCGGAAGATCCGCGGCCCGAGGTGCAGAAGTTCATTGCCGGCTTCAAGAATAAATACAACGGGCAGGAGCCCGACGCCTTCAACGCCTATGCCTATGACGCGATGAACATGGCGGCCGCGGTCGTGAAGATCGGCGGCACCGACCGGCGCGCGATCCGTGACGCCTTCACGAAAGTGAAGGATGTCTCGAGCGTCATTTTCGGGACGGCGACGTTCGACGTCGAGACCCGCCGCGTCAAGGGCGCCATGAATGCCGAGCTTGTCGTGCGCAAGGGCCAGTTCGCCCTTTGGGACGGCAAGCCGACCTGACATCATGGCCGAAGTAATCGCTCCGGCCGCTTTCCTCTCATTGGGACCATCGCGTGGCTTCCTGGCTCGACTACACGATCAACGGGCTGATCGTCGGCAATGTGTACGCGCTCGTTGCGGTCGGGCTCGCGCTGATCTTCGGCGTCAGCCGCCTGATCAACTTTGCCCAGGGTTCGATCTATCTCGTCGGCGCCTATATCGGCTGGGTGGCGGTGGTGCAGTTGCACACGCCGCTGCCCCTCACCATTGTCGTGGTCGCAGTCGCCGCCGCGCTGGTCGGACTGATCATCGAGCGGTTCGGCCTGCGACCGCTGCAGAACTCGGCGCGCATCGCGCCGCTGCTCGCGACGATCGGCATCAGCTTCGTGCTCGATCAGCTCGTGATGCTCACCTTCTCGCCCAACCCGCGCGCGCTGCCGAGCCAGTTGCCTGACGTGCGCTTCCAGGTCGGCAACGGGACGATCGGCCCGCTCGACCTCCTGATCGCCGGCGTCGGCCTCACCAGCGCGCTGCTTCTCTTTGTGTTCCTGCGCTACAGCAAGCTCGGCTGGGCGGTGCGCGCCACCGCGCAGGACCGCGACGCGGCGATGCAGATGGGCGTCGACGTCAATCGCGTCAATCAGGCCGTATTCGGCATCGCCGCGGCGCTCGGCGGCGTGTCCGGCATGCTGGTCGGCATGTACTACAACCAGATCGACACGGCGATGAGCCTGCAGGCGACGCTCAAGGGCGTCGTCGCCGAAGTCGTCGGCGGCGCCGGCAACGTGCCCGGCGCCGTGGTCGGCAGCCTGCTGCTGGGACTCGTTGAAAGCTACGGCGTTGCGGTGTTCGGCACCAGCTATCGCAATTTGTTCGCGTTCCTGCTGCTGGTGCTGGTTCTCGTGCTGCGGCCGAACGGCCTGTTCGCGAGCGCGCGGCAGGCACCGCCCGAGCCGCTCACCGGCACCTTCATCGCGCCGAGTCGCCCGTTGCGCATTCCCCGCTGGGCCTTGGCTGTCGCAGTCGGCGGCTTTGCCATCCTGCCGCTGTTTCCGGTCTCGTTCTACGTGCTCCAGACGCTGATCAACGCCTGGCTGCTCGGCATGCTCGCGCTCAGCCTGACGCTGGTTGCGGGCACGATCGGGCAGGTCTCGCTCGGGCATGCCGCACTGCTGGCGATCGGTGCCTATACCTCGGCGCTGTTGTCGCTGAGCCTGTCCGTTCCCGTCGGTCTCGCCGTCATTGCCGGAGGCCTGATGAGTGCGGCGCTGGGCACGACCCTGATCTCGCCGTCGTTCCGCCTGCGTGGGCATTACGTGTCGATCGCGACGCTCGCGATCGGCGAGATCGTGTCGCTGGTGATCCTGAACTGGGAGAGCGTGACGCGTGGCCCGATCGGCATCTCGGGGATTCCGCCTTTGTCACTGTTCGGCTACGACCTGATCAGCGCATCGTCGGTCTACTGGTTCAGCTTTGCGGTGATGGTCGTGCTGGCGCTGCTGCAGGGGCGGTTGCTCACATCGCATCTCGGTCGCAGCTTCCGCGCCATTCGCGACGACGACATCGCCGCGCGCGCCTATGGCCTCAGCCTGAACCGCTACAAGTCGCTCGCCTTCATCTTCGGCGGCTTCGCCGCCGGCGTCAGCGGCGCCATCGCCGCGCATCTCTACTCCTACATCAATCACGAGACCTTCAACACGCAGCAATCGATCCTGGCGCTGACCGTCGTGATCCTCGGCGGCCTCGGCAATGTCGTCGGCGCGATTCTCGGATCGGTCGCGCTGGTCGGCTTGCCCGAAGTCTTCCGCATTGCTGCGGAGTACCGCATCCTGATCTACGGCATCGTGCTTCTGCTCCTAGTGCGGTTCAGGCCGCAGGGCCTGTTGGGGACGATCTGATGGCCGAGCAGAACGCACCCATGTTGTCCGTTCGCGGCCTGACGCGGCGCTTTGGCGGCCTCACTGCCGTCGATGCCATCGATCTCGATCTCGCGAGGGGTGAGCTCGTCAGCATCATCGGCCCGAACGGCGCCGGCAAGACGACCCTGTTCAACCTCGTGACCGGGCACGATAGGCCCGATGCCGGCGAGGTTCGTCTCGAAGGGCGCGACATCACTGGCCTGGTGCCGGAAACGCTGGCAGGGCAGGGGATTGCGCGCACCTTCCAGCTCGGCCGCGTCTTCGGTAATCTCAGCGTCATGGACAACGTCCTGATCGGCGCGCACACGCGGCTGCGTGCGGTCAAGCCGGCCGTGCCGGTGATCGGCCCGCTGCTGGAGCTGGGGCTGGCGCTGCTGCGTCCCGCAAGCGTCAGGGCCGAGGAGGAGCGGCTGCGCGAGGAGGTGAAGGTCATTCTCGCGCGCTTCGGCGAGCGGCTGCTGCCGCGGATCGACCAGCCGGCCTACAGCCTGTCCTATGCCAACCGCCGCCGCGTCGAGATCGCGCGCGCGCTCGCGCTGAAGCCGCGCCTGTTGCTGCTCGACGAGCCCACCGCCGGCATGAATCCGACCGAGACCGCGGAGATGCAGGCGCTCGTCGCCGAGCTGAAGGCGGAAGGCCCGACCATCCTCCTGATCGAGCACAAGCTCGAGATGGTCATGCGCCTCTCCGACCGCGTCATGGTCATGGACGAGGGCAAGAAGATCGCGGAAGGCTTGGGCGAAGACGTGCGCAACGATCCCAAGGTCATCGAGGCCTATCTCGGCCACGGCCTGTCGCGGTCCGAGGATGAGCAGGAGACTGCGGCATGACGAGCACCGCACCCGGTCCTCTCCTCGTGCTGTCGAACGTCAACACCTTCTACGGCCAGGCGCAGGTGCATTTCGATCTGTCGATCAGCATCGGGCGCGGTCATATCGTCTGCCTGCTCGGCGGCAATGCCAGCGGCAAATCGACGACGATGAAGATCATCCTGGGCCTCGTGAAGCCGCGTTCGGGCGAGGTGACCTTCGATGGTTCTTCGTTGCTCGGGCTGACCACGCCGCAGATCGTTCGCCGCGGCATCGCCTCGGTGCCGGAAGCGCGGCGGCTGTTCGCCGACATGAGCGTCAGGGAGAACATCCTGATGGGCGCGTTCGTGCGCAACGATCGCGCTGAGGTCGCGCAGGATCTGGAGCGGATGCTCGCGCTCTTCCCGAAACTCGGCCATCGGCTGTCGCAGCGCGCCGGCTCGCTCTCCGGCGGCGAGCAACAGATGGTCGCGATGGCCCGCGCGCTGATGAGCCGGCCGCGCATGATCGTGATGGACGAGCCGACGATGGGCCTGTCGCCGCTCTATGTCGACCGCGTGCTGGAGCTGATCTGCACCATCAACCAGGAAGGCGTGTCGGTGTTCATGGTCGAGCAGAATGCCAGCCTCGCGCTCGAGATCGCGCATGAGGCCTATGTGCTGCAGACCGGCAAGATTGTGCTCTCCGGCCCGGCGCGGGCGCTGAAGGACGATCCCCGGGTGCGCGACGCCTATCTCGGCGGCTCCGAGGCGGCGTAACGCGGACACAACTTGTCCCGCGATGTGCTCAGTGCTCTGATATTTCCGCGTCGTCATGGCCGGCATAGCCGTAAGGACGGCGTCGCTTTCGCTCGCCTATGTCCCGGCCATCCACGCCTTTGCCTCCCCATGGTACGAAGAACGTGGATGCCCGGGACGAGCCCGGGCATGACGACCTCCTGCAAATTCGTATATGCGATCACCCGGCGATGAGCCGGGATTGCACTAGCCAGTGTGACCATTCTATGAAAAGATCATACTGCAGGTGCGATGGACGGGAATGGTCGCGTGACGAAGTGGTCTTTGCGGGTCGAGCCCAAACTGGTGCTGCTGTTCGGCGGGCTCGTCGTTGCCAATATCGCGGCCTGGGCCTGGGCCTTCGCGCTGTTTGCAGACCGGCCCGCGGTGATGGCGACTGCGCTGCTCGCCTGGGTGTTCGGCCTGCGCCACGCGGTGGACGCCGACCACATCGCCGCCATCGACAATGTCGTGCGCAAGCTGATGCACGCGGGCGCGGCGCCGCGAAGCGCCGGCCTCTATTTCGCGCTCGGACATTCCACCGTTGTCGTGGTCGCGACCATGCTGCTGGCGCTCGGCGTGGTGAGCCTTGGCGGTGACAGCCTGCTCAAGACCGTCGGCGGCCTGATCGGCACCTCGGTCTCCGCGATCTTCCTGCTCGTGATCGCGATCCTCAACCTCATGATATTCGCCGGCCTGTGGCGGACGTTTCGCATCGCCCGCGAGCAGGGCGTCCATGATGCAGAAGGGCTCGATGCGTTGCTCGCCAATCGCGGATTTCTCGCGCGCATGCTCGGCCCCATGTTCCGCCTGGTGACAAAGCCCCGGCATATGTATCCGCTTGGGTTGCTGTTCGGGCTCGGCTTCGACACCGCAACCGAGATCGGGCTGCTCGGCATCTCCGCCACCGAGGCCGTGCGCGGCGTTTCGCTGGCGCATGTCCTGGTCTTCCCTGCGCTGTTCGCCGCCGGCATGGCGCTGGTCGACACCGCCGACTCCGTGCTGATGGTGAGCGCCTATCGCTGGGCCTTCGTCGATCCCTTGCGCAAGCTCTGGTACAACCTGACCATCACCGGCGCCTCCGTCGCGGTTGCCCTGTTCATCGGCGGCATCGAGGCGCTCGGCCTGATCGGCGACCGCCTCGCATTGTCCGGTGGGCTGTGGACGCGGATCGATTCCCTCAACGAGTCGCTCGCGAATTTCGGCTTGGCGGTGATCGCGCTGTTCGTGATCGCCTGGCTCGTCTCGGTCGTGCTCTATCGTCGCATGTTTACGGGCGACAGGCCCATTCCAGCCAACGGCCAAGCCGTGACGAAGCCGGCGGCCGCGCAAGCGTCGACCGCCTGATCAGGCAGAAGCTGCGCTCTGCGCCTGCTTCACCGGCTGGTCATCGCCGTTGGGATCGCCGGGCGCGGTCGCCCAGGCGAGCTCGACCAGCGTCACGATCCTGCGTCCGCCGCCGTCGAGCTGGCAGACGATCAGGCCCTGCTCCTCCATGTAGCCGAGCAGCCGCTGCGCGCGACGCAGCGAATGCGAGCCATAGGCGCGCGCGATCGCGGCGTCGCCCGGACACGGCCAGCCCTCCTTGGCCGCGCGAGCCATCATCATGAACACGCCCTGCATGTCGTCGGGCAGGATGGAGGCGCGCAGCGTAACCTCCTGCCAAGCGTCGTCCTCGGCCAGCTCGGCGCCGAGCCCCGCACGCGCACGGGTCAGCATGCGGCGGAATTCGTTCAGATCCGGCACGGCCGACCCGAGCCCCTCGATGCGGCATCGGACCACGAACTCCTGATAGAGCACACCGATGGCGCGGAAGCCGGCGTCAGGCTCGGCCAGTACGGCGCGTAAAGTTCGATCGACGCGCTCGCGCCGTTCCGCAAGCTCTTCGGCGCTGACCGGTAGCTCGATCGGCTCGGGGCGGGTTTCCATCGCGGCGGATTTCGCAGCCCTGAGCTGCTCGAGCAGATCCGGCGCTGGCCGGCGCTGCGGGCGGCTCGCCTCCAGCGGCGGTGCCGCAAGGATCACCGCACGCGCGTCCTCCAGCGTCGCCTCGGGCAGCGGCAGCAGCCGCGGCGTAGCATTGCGCGGCTTGGTATCGGTCGGGCCGATGTGCAGGCGCAAGGGCCGGCGCGAGAGCGCCGGGCCCAGCGCCATGAACTGTCCGCGCTCGAGATCGCGAAAGGTCTCCGCCTGCCGCCGCTCCATGCCGAGCAGATCGGCGGCGCGGGCCATGTCGATGTCGAGGAAGGTCCGGCCCATCAGGAAATTGGAGGCTTCCGCCGCGACGTTCTTGGCGAGCTTGGCCAGCCGCTGGGTCGCGATGATGCCGGCAAGCCCGCGCTTGCGGCCGCGACACATCAAATTGGTCATCGCGCCGAGCGAGAGTTTTCGTGCTTCGTCCGATACTTCGCCCGCAACAGCGGGTGCGAATAGCTGCGCCTCGTCCACCACCACGAGCATCGGATACCAATGGTCGCGATCGATGTCGAACAGTCCGCCGAGGAACGCCGCCGCGCGCCGCATCTGGTTCTCGGCATCGAGCCCTTCGAGATTGAGCACGGTGGAGACGCGATGTAGCCGCGCGCGTTCGCCGGCGACCTGAAGGCCGCGCTCGGTATGATCCTCGGCGTCGATCACGAGGTGGCCGAAGTGCTCGGCCAACGTGACGAAATCACCCTCGGGGTCGATGATGGCCTGCTGCACCCAGGGCGCGCTCTGCTCCAGGAGCCGTCGCAAGAGATGCGACTTGCCGGAGCCGGAATTGCCCTGCACCAGGAGGCGGGTGGCGAGCAGTTCCTCGAGGTCCATGGCCGCCGCGGCGCCCGCCGTGGTCTGCCCCATCTCGATCGCAACCGTCATGTCCCGACTCAAAGCCTTCCCTTCGCGGCAAGCGGCTTACCAACCCGATCGCGGCGCGTCGAGCGGTGCATCGCGAATCACGCGGCGTTGCCCACGGCTGCGTTCAGGGAACACGTCGACGCATGCTCAGGTGTGGTCGCGCGGTTCAGGCGCTCGCGTGATTCGACAATCGCAGCAGCGCGGGCCGGTAAGGCGGTTGCGGGTCGTCATCCTCGTTCTCAGGGATGGCGCAGGAGCCGAATTCCTGCCGGATGCGCTCGATCTCGGCAACGCGCGCATGCAGCCGCTGCAAATGCTCGGGCGACTTCGCCTTCCAGAATCGGAACGTGTCTGACGTCAGGGGCAGGAAGGCGGTGCCGAACAGCGTCGGATCGGGGACGATGGTGCGGCCGAGCAGGAGGAATTTGTCGGGGCCGGAGACGACGAGGGTCGCATAACCGCGGTTTCCGATCCGCTTGATGCCGTTCAGCGACCATTCGCTGAGCTTGCTGAAGTAGGGCTCTTCCCGCCAACGATCGGGGCAATGGTCATCGACCGTGACGTTGACCGCGTCCTGGCTGAAATGCACGATGAGCCCCGCCTTCTCGGGAAACCAGTCGTCGTCGAGATGGCCTTGCAGCCAGGCGCAGACAAATGAGCGGCACATCTGCGGACGGCGGTCATAGATGGTGCATCCCGTGCCGGTTTGCCAATGCCTGCACAGTTGGTTCACCGGCTTGTCGACGGCAGCCACCTCGAGAATGTCGCAGCAGGCATTACACGATCCGCATTGCCGGGAAGGCGGCGGCGGTGCCTGTCGACCGGCGACCCGAAAACCCTGGCCATCGCGAATGAGGAGCTTCTGCTTCTCCAGCGCGTTCAGCGCGCGCTCGACCTTGAGGCGGGACAATCCGGTCGCGTCAACGATACCCTTCATCGTCGTCGCGCCGGCCTCCACCGCGCGAACGATCTGCAGCGTCGCCTGATCCATCGTCGTCTACTTGTTCTTCCGTCTTCTATCCGGCTCACGCCGGCCGGGAACCTGCGGCCCCAGGGAACCGGTATCCGGACCTATCGCAGGGCGGGGCAATTCGGCACCCCGCTCATAGCTAGAAGTCGCATGTATGCGATGTTTGCGCAAATGGCGCAGCACCCGTGATGGTCCAGTTCGGACCAAATCACGATGGAATTGGAGGCCACGCCCAAGGCCGACCCGGTTCGCATCAGGAAACCGGGCTGATGAGGTTTGGTGCAAATTGGCGCGGCTTCGCGGCTGCGCCATTCCTCGTTACTGCGCGCCCGATCCGCCCTGCACGATCCTCTCGTTCAGCTTCTGATCCACGATCTCGACCGTGCGGTCGATCTCGGCATTGGGCACACCTAACTGATGCGAGATCAGCTTCACCAGCAGATCGACGCGCTCGATGAAGGGCGCGCCGCTTGCGACCGCTCGCGCCGCCGATGACGGCTTGAGCAGACTCTCGGCGGCCTTGGCGTATTTGGCAAACGGCACCTGGTCCTGCGGGTCGGCGCCGAGGCGCCGGGCGATGGCGTCGACATGATCGTAGATCGTCTGCGAGCGCGTAAGATCGCTGTGCACGGCGTCGCGGATCGACTGCGGATCGTTCGGCGTGATGCAGCGGTAGTTGCCGGTCAGCAGCATCGACCATTTCGCCAGTGGCACGAATAGCGAGTCGAACACCCTCAGCTTCACCGGCACGTCGTGGCCATCGAGCGTGACGGCATCGATGTCGGCTTCGAGCTCGCGCAGCACCTTGTTGTGCTTCTCGTCCGCGAACGCCGACGCCTTGAAGTTCGTGGGCAGGCCGACATGCAGCACGTTCGCCGCTTCTTCCGGCGGACGGAATGCTTGCGGGTCGGGCGAGCAGAGTGTCACCAGGCCTGGCTCGAACCGCTCCCACACCTGCGCATTGGTGTAGGCCTCCTCGAGGTCCATGTCTGCCAGCGTCGGGATGCGCTTGAGATAGGGTAGCGGCGGCATGTTCATGATCGAGAGGCACGGCAGCTTCGCCGCGGCGATCTTGACCATCAGAACGCGGACGGTGTGGTTGGTGTATTGCGGCTCCTGCATCGCAAGGCCCACCATGTCGTAACGGGAGACGTCGACATTGGCCGGCGTCACAGCATCCAGCTTGCCAGGTAGGTCGCGCGAGAAGATCGCGCGATGCACCGCCTCGTCGCGCAGCTTGATGCGCACCTCGGTACCGTCGCGATTGATGAGCTCCGCGGTCTTCGCGCGGCAGACCAGGGTCACGTTGTGCCCCGCCATCAACAGTTTGGTGCCCAGCAGCGAGCCGTAAGAGGCCCCCAGGATCAGAATGTTGCGCGCCATGGCTTTCCCCTCTGACAAATCGTGCCATTTTCCACCCCGGACGTGCCGTCTGGGGCGGATTTGAGCGGCATGTAAAGCGAAGTGCCTCGGGATGGCAACTGGGATAATGCATACAAGGCGGTCGCCGCGATTCCTGCTTCGTTCGCCTTCTAGAGGGCGCACCGGCCAGCGCTGTCCCTCGCCTGGATGGCGCGAAGCCCAATCCGGGATCGCTGCGTCCGTTTGAAGAGCCCGGATTTCGCTGAGCCTGTCATCGGGGGCGCTTCGCGCCGACCCGTTAAGGTGGCTCTACTTCCAGAACAGTAGCAGCGCCAGCAGCACGACCGGTACAAAACCGAGAACGACAATGAGGACTCGAAGCAGGACTTCATTCGACATCCGCGCTGGTTACTTAAGGTCAAGCTGGATGGGATATGCAGTCTGTGCCAGTTGCGGTTAGTACGGTCATTACAATGTCTTTGGGTGCGAACCAAAGATCTCGAACCGAGGCGCGACCATAGAGGCGGCGGTCGCCACGTTGCCCGACGGGCAAAACACCGACGCCGCTTCCGAAGTCTGTCAAGTCATACGCGCGAAAAGATTCCGCTTTACCGAAATTCGGATTTATCGTATTTGTCGTCCATCCTGGTCCACCAAGAGGGGCGATCGTACGTCGTCACGATATCGCGGGCCGGGTTGCGGTGGACGCGGCAGCGTCGGCACGAGAGGCGCGGGCAGGGCGGGTAGTCCCTGTGAGCCCGAGGCAGCGTGCAGACGAGCGGCGCTGACGGTTCGCTTCGCCAACATTTCCGGTGCGCGTGCACACCGCCGGAGACCCTGTGGCGATCGACGAACGCGCGTACGGCAAAACCGTGTGGTCCTTGCTGCAAGGGCTATTTTCCCGGCGCTGGGAATGAAAGAAACCGCTGCAGTACAAGGGTTTTTGTAATATCGCCGGAGACGGACCGGGTGACCCGGAAAACCGCTAGGCCCCAATAGGCCCTATTTCACGTCCCTCCCGCGATTTTGGTGACAACAACTCGGCTCAGAATGCATTTTAGGGACGATAACTCGGTTCCGAATGCATTTTGGCGACAACAACTCTCCCGTTCAACTTTTCTGAAGGTGGCGAACAGCGCAAACTGAAAGCGCTTGAAACGTTCGGGAATGAAACGGGTCGCACCATGACCGCACACTCCACCGCCACCGCCGTCGCCGCCTTGAACATCGCCGAGCTGGAGAAGGCGGGTCTCCGGAAGATGCTGAGCGAAGCAGAGCTTTTGCGCATCATCCCCGTCAGCCCCACAACGTTGTGGCGGATGTGGAAGAAGGACCGGTTTCCGCGTCCGACCTACATTTCCCCGAACAAGCGGGTTTGGTACCTCGACGAAGTCATCAAATGGCAGGCCGAGGTTAACGGACGCGGACGCGGACGAAGGTCGAGAGAACAGCCGGCGCTGGGAACGAGCCGCGAGCACGAAGCAGACAGCATCGCATAATGAGTCGGCCCCGGAGAGCGAATCCGGGGCCGTTTGTTTTTCCGATCCGGGCGAGGGATCGGGGCGAACATCACCCCCGCATCATAAGCCCGGACCATCCCAACGCAAGAGGGAGGTACGGCGATGCACGACATCACTACGGCGAATGAGGTCGCACCATGACCTCCTTCTTCGTCGTCCCTCCACGTCGTCCGCCGAAGCCGATCAAGCTCTACAAGCTCGTCAACGGCCTGATCTGGCGCGTGCATTGCGTCGTCGCCGTCGCGCTCGCGGTGGAAGGACCGCCGACCCTCGTCACCGATTGCGCGATGAAGGGACTGGTCGATGCGTTGCGTGACGCCGCCAACCGGCTTGAGAGGCAGATGGAGCAGCACAGCGCCGAGCGCCGCGCCGAGAAGAAGTGAGCACAGCCATGGACGCCGCGAACATCACCGTCGCCGATCTGAAGCCGAACCTGGAGCAGATCAGCGCGCACCTCTACGCGCTGTTCGCACCGGAATTTGTCGCGGCATATCCCGACGCGTGGATCGAAATCGCATACATGCTGCCGGCCAGCGGTGAGCTGAACCAAGCGCAAAACTTCTCGGCCTTCGACTTGAAGGGGGCCGCCGAGTTTGCCGCCGCCAAGAATGAAGCGGGCTATAACGTCTACGTCGGCGCTGCCCTGCGCCATGGTAAGGAGCCGAGATCGGGGCGCGCGAACAGCGGTCACTTCCTCGCCGCGAGATTTGCATGGATAGAGTTTGACCAGCTCCGCGACTATGAGCGCATCGCTATGACCTGCAGCCACGAGTCGGTATTTCCGGCGATGACGGTGATCACCGGCACCACGCCGCATCGGCGCGCCCATCTTTATTTCCTGAACGCCAAGCCGATCACCGATGCCGCCGAGCTGGTCGAGGTCAACACGGCGCTGCGCGACAGGTTCGGCAGCGACGATGTGCAGGATGCCGCCCGCGTGCTGCGGTTGGCCGGGACGACCAACTATCCGAAGCCGGACAAGATTGCGAAGGGATACGCCACCGAACTGGTGACACTGCGCGTGCAGCGGGATGCGCCTAGCTACTCGGTGGAAGCATTGCGTGCACTGTCATCGGCGAAGCCGCCAGCTAATCCGTTCACCGCCTACGCCGAGGCGCACGCGACCACAACAGGCAAGAGCGATGACGAGCTGCTTGCGCTGCTGAAGGCAACCCGAGTCCCGCATTGCTGGCACAACAGCATACGCGATGCGATTGCGTCGATGGTTGGCAAAGGCTGGTCCGAACTGGCGATCAAGTTGGCTTGTTCGCTCTATGCCGAAGGAGGTATCGATGATCCTGACGTGCAGAAGCTGATCGATAGCGCGGTCGCAAAGTACGGCGAGGCTAATAATGGTGACAATGTAACCATTAAGGCTGCCGAACCTCCAACACCTCCACAAAGATTTCTCACCCTCGACCAATGGCGACAGCGCGATCTCCCGCCGCGCGATCTCTTGATGGGCGAAGTGTTCTCGACCACCAGCCGCGCGCTGCTGTTCGCAAAAACAGGATTGGGGAAGACGAACTTCGCGCTCGCCATGGCGATGCGCATGTCGGCGGGGATGTCGTTCCTGCACTGGCAAGGACATCGCAAGTGCCGGGCGCTGTACATCGACGGTGAGATGTCGCGGTCGCTGCTGAAAGAGCGACTGGCAGCGGAGGAAGAACGCATGCTCGGCGAAGTCAGCGAGCGCGTGCGCGATCAATTCCGACCCGATGGGTTTCGCGTGCTGAACACCGAGGACATCGAAGGATTCCAGCCGCTCAATACACGGCAGGGACAAGCCGCCATCGACGGCATCATCGCCGAGATCGGCGGCATCGACTTCATTGTCCTCGACAACATCATGTCACTGATTCCCGGACCGCAGCGCGACGAAGAGCCGTGGCAGAAGACGATGCGATGGGTTCACGCTCTCACCAAGCGCCGCATCGGACAGATGTGGGTCCATCACGCCAACGACGACGACAAGGTCTACGGCGACAAGACGCGCATGTGGGAGATGGATGCCGTGATCGCGCTCACCGAGGTGAAGCGCGACGACACCGACATCTCCTTCAACCTGTCGTTTGACAAGGCGCGCGAGCGCAAGCCGGATAACCGCGCCGACTTTGACGATACCTACGTCTTCCTCCTCGACGACCGGTGGTGTTCCGACAAGGCAAGGGCCGGTCCGTCCAAACCGCCGTCACCTTTGGCGACGAAGTATCTCGAAGCCCTCACCAATGTGGTCGCCAGCGGCGGCGGTGACAGGATGAAGCGGCTTCACGGTCTGGTGGCCGTCCACAATGACGACTGGAAGGCCGAATGCGAACTGCTCGGACTGCTTGACCCCAAGGGGCCGGCAAACATCCAGCGGGCCAAGTTTTACAAGTACCGGACGGAACTAGTCGCGGCCAACCTGGTGGCCTGCGAAGGGGAATTTACATGGCTCAGGACCAGCACCCAAAGATCATAAGCTGCGCTGCAGCACAACCTCTATGACATCGGTTGCTCACCCCCCTGAGCAACCGTCGAGCAACCATCGAAAGAGCAACCATGAGCAACCGTCGAGCAACCATCGAAAAACGGCGAGCAACCGATGAGCAACCATCGAGCAACCATCGCCCGAGGACCGAGAGCAACCAGAGCAACCGTCCCCCTAAGGGGACGGTGCATGGTTGCTCGTCCCACCAGGGGCAAGAACGGTTGCTAGAAGGGATCGTTGAAATGCCCCGCCGACCGCCACGCAATCCACCGCCGCCGGGCGACCGAAAGGCGTCCTACCGGCGGCGGCTGAAGGCAGGCAGGATGTGCGAGACGGTGGTGCTCGGCGTCGAGCACATCGATCTGCTGGTTCACACCAAGAACCTTCCGCCGGGCCGGGATGTGTACACGCGACCAGAGATCAGGCAGGCGCTGCAGCGCATGCTTGACGACGCGGCTGCCGCCGATGCCGCCGAGCATCGTTGACGGGGACGCGTACCCATCGGCCGTTCTCAAGTCATGGCATCCTGCGCCGATCAGGAGGTCCGTCATGAACGCCGAACGCACAGCCCGAGATCAATTCCGGCCAGCGCCAATTCCGTTGCGGCCTGACTTCAATCACGCCCGCGAGGCCTCGCTGCGCTCCATCACCCGCGCCGCTATTCATCTGGCGCGCCATGCCAGCGACAGGAATCGACCGCCGCTCGGCGACGACCACATCGGCGGTCTGGTCCTGCGCAGCGCCACCGCACCGCTCAAGCTGTCCGATGCGCAAGGCTTGGCGCAAGTCGCGCAGCATTTCGTCGCATCGCTGCAACCGACATCAGCCTCGGCCCAAGTGTTGGCGAAGTCGTTGAGCGTTTCGCTGGATCAGGCCGCGCAAGTGTCGGTCCCCGGAATTACGCTGCCGCTCGCGGCATGGCTCGCCGAAGCTGGGCCGATCCCCGTGCAAGCTGGCACCACATCGACCGGCGCGGTGATCGACCCACACAAGCTCGGAATGATCTTGACGCTGACCGGCGAAATGTATCGCTCGTCAAACGCCGAAGCGGTGTTTCGGCAAAACATGATCGAGTCGGCTGGTCCGACACTCGATAGCGTTTTCTTTTCGACCGCTGCTGGCGTCCCCGGTCAACAACCGGCCGGGATTCTCAACGGCATTGCGTCGCTGACGCCGACACCGTCGGGTCAGAACGCGATGGCTGAAGACCTTGGCAACATCGCCACGGCCTTGGCACCCGTAAGCGGCTCAGGCCAACCGATCATCGTCGCATCGCCAGCGCAAGCCATGGTGCTCAACGTCGTGGCTGTGAATCCCGGTACGGTCTATTCGTGCGCGTCACTGCCGGCAAAAACCGTTGTCGGCCTTGTGCCCGAGGCCGTCGTTTCCGCAATCGAAAGCCCGCGCATCGAGCTTGCCGCATCCGGCACGCTGCACATGGCCGCACCCGCGAACGACATCGTCACGGGCCCGAGTCCCGGCGTCGTCGCCGCGCCGACACGGGAGCTTTTTCAGACCGACACCGTCGCACTGCGACTCGTGTGGCCGGTGACATGGTCGCGTCGAAGCAACAGCGCTGTTTGCTGGATTCAAAATTGTAATTGGTGAGATGAAGCCATGCCTTCAGCCGAAGAGATCGAGCGCTCCCGCCGCGAGAGCCTAGACGCGATCAGGCGCGTCGATCGGATGCGGTCCCATTCGCCGACAGAGTCGGTCGAGACCGTCGCCGCATTCGAGCCGCGCATCGAGCGCACCGAGACCACCAACCAAAGGCATGCTCGCGAGATCACCGAGCAGGAAGAGAAGTTTGCGCAGGAGCGCCGAGAGAGAGAGCAGCAGCAAGAGCGCACCCAACGGGAGCAACAGCTTCAAGATGAGATCGACGGCCTGATCGCGCAGAGCACCGTGATTGAGCAACTGCTGCACGATGGCCTCCACGCCAGCTCGCAGTTCGCCGACGCCGTCGAGCGCGAGCTGCGGGAATTGCGGTTGCAGGTGACCGAGTCCGAGACGAGGTCGGCGCAATTGGAAGCCGAGGTCGCCAAGCTGAAGCTCCAGATCATCGAGGTCGGCGCTGGTAAGGCGATCGATCTGCCAGCGTTGCCGACACGGATGCAATGACGACGCGCGATGGCAGTAGCAAGAGAAAATCGGACGTTAACGGCCGATTTGACTTTGAGGGGCTGGGGGGAGCTTCGGTTTTAGGGAAGTTCTCTAAAATTCCAGCGCGACGGCACTGAAATTTACGTCCAAATATTCGGTTTTGGGTAAAGCGCCCGATCAGCAGTAGCATCAGCCCATGGCAGCCGAAAAACCCATCCCTCTCGTCACCTATCGGCCGGGAATCACACCGGAACCGCCGCCGCAACTGGATGTCATCGCCTCCGAGCTGTGGCGCAGCATTCTCGCCGAGTGGGACGTGCCCGACCGGGCCGGCCGCGCCCTCTTGGAGCAGGCTTGCGCGGCCTACGGCATGGCGGAGCGCCTGCGCCGGCAGATCGCCGTTGATGGCGACATGATCGAGACCGGCAACGGGGTCGGGATGAAGCTCAACCCGATGATCATGGCCGAGATCGCCGCGCGAGGCCTGTGCGCGCGATTGCTCCGCCGGCTTGGTGTTCTAGACACCGAACCTAAACGAGGCCCCGGCAGGCCTCCCAAGCCCGGCGGCTGGTGATGGCGCAGAGACGCACGATCACCGTCACCGATGAGATGGTCATTCTGTTCAAGCGCGGCCTTGAACTGCAGGCCGCCGGCCATGACGACGTTGACGACAATAGCCCCGAGGCCGACGAGTTCGCGCGAATCGACAAGGAGCTAAACTGGCAGTTGCTAAAACTGCCGGCGCACATGGTCAGCGTACTCGATCCCTTGCTGGATGGCTCGATGCCGAAATACATGCCGTGCCTTGCCGCCGGTCGCGACTGGGGCTCGTCGGTGCAATGGCGACGGGCACTGCAGGCCGCGCTGGATGCACGACGGAAATGACCGCACCTTTCTGGTGATTGACCGAGTTACCGTCCGCGAATTAGAGAAACGACGGAACGATTCACGCGCGCAGGAATCTTTTCATTTTATGATGGACAACTCGCGTAACCCGCACTTGGAAGGGGCCATACAGACGCTAGTCTGGGCAATTGAAGAGATCGTGAAGACCGGCAACAAAGAAGCCGAGCACCACGCGCGCTTGGCATTGAAGCACCTCCAGCCGCCGAACGACCAAGCATCCTCACGCGAACGTCGCTGACTGACGTTATGCAATGTGGCGTGAGCTGGGCATGCTGCCGGTGCACCGCGATCACGATGAGGGCATACTGGATGCGATCTGGCGCGGCGAGCGCTGAACAGAAAAAGGCCCTTGGGGTTGCCAAGGGCCTGTACTCTTGGTGGGGCAGCAGCAAAGCCCCTCGTAATTGATGAATTAGGCTAGAAGCCACGGATCCTGTGGCATCGTGACGATTGTGCCGTCGAGTAGCGTGACGGTGTTGTCTTGGTGGACCGAGATATTCGGGATGCTGGTAACTCCGTCTGTCAGGACGGTATCGACATTGAAACCACCATTAAGGTGAAGAACTTGAGCACCACCTCCAAAAGTCTGTGCTGCAAGATCCGCAAGCTGCCCCGTTGGACCGCTAATGCTGGGCGAAACATTGATAAAAGCAATTTCGTCCAACCCCGGCTGGAAACCCTGGATATGGTCGACGATCCCGACGTTTGGATCGAAGGTGCCATTCGCTACCATTGCAGCGATATCGAACACGAAAACATTGTGCTCTCCCGCTATGCCAGTATCGACGTTGCCGGTGGTCAATGGATTGTCCCAAACGAAATTCGTTTGAATAGGAAGAAGCCTGGTTGGGACATGTTCCTGTGCAGTGTGTGACATATGGTCAATAGCTGCTTGAGGTAGAGTAACATGATTATTAGCAGTCAATGTACCCTCCAAAGTATGAGGCGGTGGTAATTCACCGCCCCACAATGGTAAAGCGTATGGCACCGGATCACAACCGGGAGCCGCTCACTGCCGACGGTGAGAAGCAAGCCGACTAAAGAGACCTCTGGTTGAACTGTTTGCCTGGGATTACAACCATGAAAGAGGGGCGTCGGACTTGACCGAGGGCACCCCGGTTGTTGTTAGCAGCAGTAGGTCGTGCAACTGGAATCGCCGCCGCCCCGACTGGCGTCGCCACAGCAGCGCGCCCCGTGGATCGTCGAAGCCCGCACCAACCCCCGCGACCGGTGTTTCGAACACGCTGATCGTCCGTCACATCCTGCGAATAAGGCTTTTGATCCAGATCATGGAGTTTTCGATAGCCCAGTTGGTCTGGTGATCGGTGAGGCTGGGCATGGGCGCGGCACCGGGACCGTGTCCGAAAGGATTGCGGACCTTCGTAAAGAAGTACTTCAGCGCCTCCATCTCCCAGACCTCGATGAGTTTAGCGCCCATCAGGTTATCGATGTAGTTGTGAGCGCCTTTCTCCTTGCCCGTGGTCAGCAGCTTTTCGTCCGAGATGATCTTGATGGCGCTCTCCAACGAGCGCGCTGCATAGAAGGCCGGATCGCGCCCGCCCGTATCACGCAGATCGATCGCCTCCTTCATGTCGTGATCCACGTTGTGCCACTTCGGCTCCGCCACCAGCTTCCAAAACGGCGTCTCGATCTCTTGCGCGACCGTTTGATCCTCAGAGATTTGGATAAAGCCGTTGTGGTAGTGCAACTGGCACTGCGCTCGCCGAAAACGGGCATTTAGTTCGTTCACTGCCTCTTGAAACTTAGCGTTCAAACTGGCGTTTGCCGCTCGTACCCCATCGGCAGCGTTGCCGGGGACCCGAATGCCTTTGCGTTCGCCTCGCTTGTCAAACAATTCGGCTTCCGCGATTTTTTCCGGAAGTTTGGCGTTCAGTCCGGCCACGTAATTCTCGCGCTGACGGAAGCCGATTTCGACTAGGCTGAGACGCTCTTTGATAAAGCGGTCAGCCGGTATCTTGCCGTCGAACGGCGTAAGCATCCACGTCTCACACATCTTCGCCGTGGTGTTTTGACCGCTCATCCAGTACTTTTGCGGGGTGTAGAAGCCCCAGTGCTGTGGAGATAGTTCCTGCAAGCCAAGCTCTCTCGCAAGCAAGTCATGTATTCGCGTCCAAAACTCCTTCCCGCCCTTATGCTCATTGCCATCCACATAGTAGGGACAAATGTCATTCAGGAGTTGGAAGCCTTGCACGAGAAGGCGGCGCGGCTCCTCGTAGAACGTCTCCCACATTCGGGGCTGCGCGTAACGGAAAGCGAAAATATCAGTCAGCATTGGTAGTCCGCCCCGGCCTCCTTGCGAATCGGGAGAGCTTACGGTGGCACAATGCAAGGTAGTAGTGCGAGGATTGGAGCGTTTGTCCCGATTATTCACAGGGCCGTGCATGCACGAGCGGCAAGAGGGAACGGTTCTGACGCGCCGTTGTCCACGTCCCGCCGGGATGCTACCAACTTCCAATGGCCGAAGGTGATCCCATCCGCATCATCCCCCACCGCGGCGTAGACGACGACTGCAGAAGCCTTGAGGTGTGGTTCGCGGATGGTCGGAAGTCGGTCCGGTTCTATTGGGACAACCTCGTCTCGCGGCGGTTGAACCCCAGCACCCTCACGCGACAAGACGCCATCGAGAAAGCCACGGCGCTGGCGAAGGCCGAGATGGACAAGCTGGACAACCCCGAGTGAACAGCCGCACGCGGTTCAGGCCTTCGGAGGATTGACCGGCTTATTAGTTAGTTGCAGTTTCCCTACCTCTGGATGGTGTCCTAATATGGATTGGTTGTCTGCGAGTGTGTCCACTGCCATCGTGGTCTTTGTTTTGCGTGAGTTGTTTGAACTCATGCGACGACGAGCAGCGACCGGCCGACAAATCGAAGCGTATAAGATCATTCTAAGGCGCGAATGCGAACTGAACGCATGGGCCGTTACAAGGCTTCGAGAAACCCTTGAGGCCATGAAGTCTAACCCGGGTCACTTCAAAGTATTCAAGACAGAGTTTGATCTACGATTTGAATTTGAGAGCGAAGGTGGGAGGAATAGCTGGCCCATTCCGAGCGTATACTTGGACGATATAAAGGGTTCAATGTTGGCCGTTGCTGCTTTGCAAAGCGACATCTTCGAGCGCCTCGAACGCTGTTACGAGGCGTGTCTAGACCTAGTGAACCTACGGCAACACACTGTCGAATATCTTTTTGGGCAAGCCGACGGCTACGATGTTGAAGCACTTCACGACTATGGATCACGAGAACTGAAGGATATTCATACGGCATTAGATCGATTGTATCGGGCCTGCACTAACGGCGAAGAGCTCGGGGCAGGCATTCCTTACTGATAATCGCCGCGACGCTTGCCCGGAGCGAGTGTCAAAATGAAGACCCGGTCAGCGATGTGCTGACCGGGTTGCTCAATTTGCAATATGGTGGGTTTAGGCCTGATCAGGCCGCGAACCGCAGGTCAGGCCGTTCGACGGCCTCTACAGTAGGCTCACCGATAATCCGCCGCAGCTCCAATGCGACCCCATCCAGCACCGCGCGCTTCTCCTTCATCCGCTTGGAGTGGTTGTAGACCTTGCCGGTGACGGTCGGCACGATGACGTCGCCTTTCTTGGTCACGGCATGGTCGAGGCACTTGGCGATGACGGTATCATCGAAGCCGAGATCGCCGGCTAAGGTGGCCGCCGTCCTGCGCAGGTCGTGCGGCGTGAACGGGCGCAAGCCGAGCAATTGGCAGATGCCGGGCGTCCGCACCACGCCCTTGCGCTTGTCGCCGCGCAGCGCGTCCGCCATGGCCTTGCGATGCAACGGCTGATCGCCGAGCGGCGAGGCGAAGACGAATTGCTTGTTCGATCCCCGCAGCGCTTCCTCGATGATCTCGACCGCGAGATCAGACAGCGGCTGCTGGATGACCCGCCGCTTCTTGACCCGCTTCAGCGGCACGTCAAAGCGCGCAGTTCTGCCGTCGAGGTCGAACAGCTCGTCCCGGTGCGCGCCGAGTAGCTCGCGCGACCGCAACATGCTCACAAGCTCGAACTTCAGCGCCAGCCGGGTCCGGCGGTCCCATGACGCCATCAATTCGTGGCGGTCGAGGCCGTGCCAGAGTATCCTGATCTCGTCCTCGGTGAGCACGCGGGTGCGCGGGTGCTCCGGGTCGAGCTTCGGCAGGTTGATGCAGGGCGAGGCCGTGACATAGTCGCGGCCGGCCTCGGCCGCCCAGTTGAACAGGCCGGAGGTCGCCTTACGCATGTGCCGGGCGTTGCTGACCGAGGGGCGGCCGAACAGGCCCTTGGTGATGTCGTTCGAGAGCGTCGCGATGTCGTGCTTGGTGACCTCGCTGGCGAGCTTCTTGCCGAGCCGGGGCCGCAGGAAGCGGTTGAGCTGGCGCGCCGTCTCCTCCCATGCCTCCAGCCGGGGCCGCATCTCGCCGTCCGGCTTCCGGACTGGCGTCTTCATCCAGTCGATTCGCTCCTCGATGATTTCGGCGACGGTCTTGCCGCGCTTGGCCTTGTCAGCCTTGTGCTCGCGGAAGGTCTCGGCTAGCGCGGTGCCGCCCATGCCCTTGAGGCCGTAGACCTTGCTGCGGGCGTCCTCAACCTTGAAGGTCTCCGGATTGTAGACGCCGAGCCACGCGGTGCGCTGCTTGCCGGTCTGCCGGTCGGTGAACTTGAAGGAGAAGGTCGCGACGCCGGCCGTGGTGATGCTGATGTAGAGGCCGGGGCATTTGCGGTCGTAGAGTTTGGTTCGCTCCTCGACCCGCTTGAGGCAATGCCGGTCGGTGAGAATCGCGCTGTTGCGCTTGCGCCGGCCCTTGGCAACGGGCTCGACGGTCGTGATAGTGTTGCTCATGGTTTCAGCTCCAAGGTTGGGACCATGGGCCCGGCTCCGGCCTTTCAGTCTGTCGTGCGGACGATGAGAGGCTTAGGGCCGGGCCCCAGATTTGGCGAAGCGCGCGCTGAAGCCGATCAAGAGGTTAGATGAAGACCCCTTATTTTAAAGGGTTTTCTTTATTTCAGCGGCTTTCACCGCCCATCAAAATATAGACGTGTGGTCCTGGCCGTCGTTGCTACGGTCAAGCCTTTCGCGGAGGTGCAAGCGAGCCCGACCGGGCGGACTGCATCGTCAATTCGCGAGGCGAGGGAGGCCAGAAGGAACTCGGCTCCCGGGAGAGCACGGCATAAGCCGTCAATCCACTGCGCAGGGAAGGCCGCGTGTTGGGCTTCACCTGTATGCCGCTGTGCAGTTTCTGATTGCGCTACATGCGCACAGCGGACCGTGGGTGCCAGCCGGCACCCGGTCTTCCCTGCGCCCTCTTGATTGAAGGGGGTGGAGAGCAAAGCTCGGGCGAAATCAGCCGCGAGAATGCGAAGGTGTGTCTGCGATTTCGAATGTAAGCCGAAGACCGACGATGCCGGACCTTGCTCCGTCATTGCGAGGAGCCCTTGCGACGAAGCAATCCAGAGCCCCTCCGCGGGCGCATTTCTGAATTGCTTCGCTGAGCTCGCAATGACGAGTGTGTGGAGACAATGTGCACAATGTCTCACTAACGTCGTCCTGGTCGAAAGCCAGGGGACCCATTACCCCAGGGCGTAGTTTGGCGAAGACTCGTCGTTCGGTACCCCACCGTCCGGAATCGATAGATTCCGCGTTATGGGTCCTGGCCTTCGCCAGGAGGACATCGGAGGCATAGCCATTCGTTAAGGCTGTCTCACCGGTGATGCGAGCGCATCATCTCGCGAAATTTTCCGTAAAATCTGTTCGTGCTATTCGCCCGGAAATTGCGCGTCCGGCGCATCAGTCCGCAGCCTGTCGCGTCACCCCTGGCTGGCGACGCGGGCGCGATCGAGATGTTCCTCGATCTTCGGGCGGTCGCGGGTGCGCTCGAAGCTGGTGCAGAGGAGTTCGGTCTCCTCGAGCGAGATGGGCGCGCGATACAGCCGGCACATGAACTCAGCGCTCGCGCGTGTCTTGCCCGTCGCGGGACCGCGCTCGGCGAGAAACATGCAGTCGCGGCAGATGCTGGCGTTGAGCCGCTGATGCGTCGCATCGAGGTGATTGAGGATCTTCGTCAGCGAGTCGCGCAGCCTCATGCACTCCTCGGTGCCGAGCGCGGCGACCGCGTTCATGACGTGATTGATCGGATCATGCTGGCTCAGGCACTTCTCGCCCTGCGCGGTGACGTGGAGCACGACGGAACGCTTGTCCTCATGCGAGGGCTTTCGCACCAGGAAGGATTTGCTCTCGAGCGTCTTCACGATTTGCGATGCGGTCGCGCGCGTAGCACCGATGAGACCGGCGAGCGCCGACGGCGTGCGCGAGAAGCGGTTGGCGCGCCCGAGGAAACGCAGCGCCATCCATTCGCGGTCGCGCAATCCATGCTGATTGCCTTCGAAATACCAGGCCCTCGCCGCTTGAACCAGCAGCTCGACCGCTTCGCGTGCCAATGGCATGGATCTACCTCGCCCCGGGAATCTCGCCTGCGGCGCCCCGAAGCCGCTTTCCACCATCGCGCACGAATCCTTCGCGAGAAGCTGGATAGCCGGCAACATCCGGTGAGCACATCGTGCCCGGCTCCCGCTCAAAGACATGCATCGCTACGAAGCTGGTCCGGCCTGCTGCGCGCCGCGGAATCCGGCACGAGAAGCTGCGTCGCTGATGGCATGCCAATCGCGACGTCGTCGAACGGGGACCCGAGTTGCCGTCACTACCGGACGATGGATCGGAATTGCTCAACCGAAGCCCCTGAGTTCAAGTCACAAGCAACGTTTCTTATATTCCGCCGAAACGATGAATGAGCTTCTCAACAAAATCAAGTAGAGACGCTCTTGGAGTGGATGTCGTTGCAAACGTTGATGACGTTCAACTCTATCTCGCTACGGAGAACACATGATGGTGAACGATATTCTCTATGTATGAAGCGAGATGCTGTGAACTATACGACAGTTTGATTGCACGCATATTGTTGGCCCCTGCTGACGCAAGTTGATCAGAGCTTGTGCATGACGAAGATGTACGCCGCTCCGTCATCCACAACTTGCGCAATCGGGTTGCAGAATCGGCGAGGGAATATGTACGAATTACACGCGGCGGTTGTTCGCATTCTGCGAGAGGGGGCGGATTGTCGGTGGTGTCCCCCGTAATGCAATCAACCGAACGGATGAGGCTATTGGCGACGGAAGCCCTGCGTATTTTTGCGGGCGCATTCCGCACTGGCCCAGCCACGGCCCCAGCGATCGCGCTGAAGCGCCTATGGCTTCGCCGCGCGGCGGAATAGGCGGCTAGTCGCCCTTGAGCATGTCCCGCAGCTCGCGGAATGGATCGGCGCTTGGTGGAGCCGACGTGTCTTGCCGCATTGCGCTGTAGATCCGCGGGACCATATCGACCGCCTGATCGAGGCCCGAATCACGCCCGGACTGGTACCCCCCCATCAGGCGGAGGTCGCGCGTGTCCTCGTATTTGGCGATCATGGTGCGCAGCTTGCTGACGAGCTCACGCTCCTCCGGATCCCAGACGTTATGGGCGAGGCGGGAGACGGAGGCCAGCACGTCCACGGCCGGATAGCGCGCCTGGTCGGCAATGTGACGGCTAAGCACAATGTGCCCATCGAGCGTGCTGCGGATGGTATCGGCGATCGGCTCGTTGTGATCGTCGCCGTCGACCAGGACGGAAAAAATGCCGGTGATACTGCCGGATCCCTCCTCACCCGGGCCTGCCCGTTCCAACAGGCGCGGCAGATCGGTGAAGACCGTCGGCGCGTAGCCGCGGGCGACCGCGGGCTCGCCGGCGGCGAGTGCGACCTCGCGGGCGGCGTGCGCGAATCGGGTGATCGAATCGACCACGAGCAGGACAGATTCGCCCCGGTCGCGAAAATATTCGGCGACCGCCATCGCCGTCTTCGGCGCCAGCCGCCGCATCATCGGGCTTTCATCTCCCGTCGATACAATGGTGATGGCGCGCGCGCGGTCATTGCCCAGCACGTCCTCGATGAATTCGCGCACCTCGCGGCCGCGCTCGCCGACGAGCGCCAGCACGACGGTGTCGAATCCCTGGCTGCGGGCGAGCATCGCGAGCAGCGTCGATTTGCCGACGCCGGAGCCGGCGAAGATGCCGACGCGCTGGCCGGCGCAGATCGGCGCAAAGAGGTCGATGACCCGCACGCCGGTGCGCAAGGGTTTGTGGACGCGGGCCCGCTTCATCGCCGGCGGCGCCTCGGCCTCCGCCGACACCGCCCGCGATCCAGGGGTGAGTGGCCCCTGTCCGTCGAGCGGTGCGCCGAGCGCGTTGATGACGCGGCCCTTCCAGCTCGGATCGGGCGCGAAGGACAATGGCGGCATCCGGTATGCGATCGAGCCGAGGCCGCCGGAGAACTGCCGGTCGAACGGTTTTGCGATGATGCCGTCGCTGTCGATCCGCACCACCTCGCCGATCTGGGGCTTGCCTGCCGAATTGACGCCGATCAGCTCGCCGAGCCTGACGAACCGCGACAGGCCGGAGACGCGGAAATGCGTCGGGGCGATCTCGGAGATCGCGCCACTGACGCTTGCAAGGGGGGTGCTCTGCTGAAGCTCCAGCAGCGCCCACTCAAGTTGCCGGAGAGCGTTCAAGGAAATTGTCCACCGTCATCGCGCGCGAGGCGCAGTCTACTTGCCGGGCTCGCCCAGCGTCCGGATTGCGTTCTGGAGCGAGCTCTCGGTGCCCTCGATCATCGAATTGGTGCTGTCGAAGGCGCGCGAGGCCGACATCAGCTTCGTCAATTCGAGCATCGGATTGGCACCGGAGCCCTCGACATAGCCTTGCTTGAAGCCGTCCCGGGTGAAATCGGAGATCGCGGTCGCCGGACGATCGGGGACGACGCCCGAATTGCCGTAGCGGTCGAGACTGGCGTCGGCAGGGATGTTGAACAGGCCGATGGTGCCGATCTCGTTGTTGTCCTGGGTGATCGCGCCGCTGCGCGAGATCGAGACCGGTCCGCCGTTCGGATCGAGCGTGAGCTGCGCACCGCCCGCATCGATGATGGGAAAGCCGCTCACCGTCTGAAGGTCGCCATTGGGGGCGATCTGGAGCCGGCCGTCGCGCGTATAGACCGTACCGTTGGGGCCGGCGAAGGCGAGCCAGCCCTGTCCGACGACCGCGACGTCGAGCGGGTTGCCGCTCTCGGTGATATTGCCGGCCTCGCGCGAGATGATGTTGTCGCCGGGCGAGGAGAAGGCGACGGGATTGGCGCCCGCCTTCGACAGCACCGTCTCGAATTTCACCACGTCGGTGCGGAACGCCGCCGTGTTGACGTTGGCGACGTTGTTGGCGATCGTCTGCAGGCGCTTTTCGAGGGCGACCTGCGCCGACAATCCCACATAGAGAGCCGATTGCATGACTTACTTCCCGAACCGGATGGACTGAAGCTTCGAGAGCATGTCGGTGTCCATGCTGGCACTCGTCGACGCGCCGCCGATCAGGACCAGCGCGGGATTGGTCGAGTTGTCGCTCTGGGCCTGGCTCGCATCCCACATTGCGGCAAAGCGCTGCACGAACTTGCTCACCTTGGTCGGGTCCTGGAAGTCGGTGATGTTGATCTTGCTCGTGATCATCTTGGCCTGGGCGTCGATGTCGGCCGAGCTGACGGTCGCCGACAGGCCGAGCGCCGTCTGCACGACCTGCGTCAGCGCCTTGTCCGCGAGGATCTGGTAGGCGTTGGTGATCGTGGAGGCCTTGCGCGTGAAATAGAGCGCCAGCCGCAGGCCCTCGTTCTGGTCGCCGGCGTTCTGCTCCATCGTCTGCGTGACATATTGGGTCGCCGTGCCGGTCGTGGCTTGGGTGGTCTGGGTCGCTTGGGCGCCGAGGGCGGCGAAATTGAACGCGGCGGCGAATTCCCGGTAGCGGGAGTCGGAGAGCTTGTTGGCGAAGGCGTCCTTGGTCGCGATCCCCTCGGTCAGAACCTTCCGCATGAATGCCTTGGCGTAGGTCATGTCGCTAAGGCCATAGGCTTTCATCGCGTAGGAATAGAGCCGATAGTCCTTCAGGAAGTCGTCGATGGTCTTCACCTTGCCGATGTTGGCGAGGAAATAATCGGTCTCGCGACTGACATCCGGCTGCTTCGCGACCAGCGTCAGCGACTTGCCCATGTCCTTGGTTATTCTCGTGTAGTCCGCGATTGTGGACAGCATGGCACACCTCCGGCCGCGATTGCGACATGGTCCCAAGCTGCCGCGGATTGCTTGCGCGGGGCTGGCGAGGGGGAAGCCAGCTTCGCGCAAGCGTCGGCGCATAGATGTTGCCGATGGGATCGGCGATGGAGCGGCGTGTTGGGCAGTTTCGTGGGGATTTTCATCACGGTTGCGGCGCTGCTCGGCGGATTTGCCGCCATGGGCGGGCATCTGGCCGTGCTGATGCAGCCGTGGGAGTTCGTGATCATCATGGGCACCGCGGTCGGCACCTTCATCGTGGCCAATCCTTGGAAGGTGGTCGCAGACACCGGGCTTGCGTGCATGCAGGCCATCACCGGCGCGGTGCCCAGTGAACGCTATTATCTCGATCTGCTCGGTGCTCTGCATGCCCTGATGCGCGAGCTGCGCGGCAAGGGCCGCAACGAGGTGGAAGCCCATATCGACGACCCCTCGTCCTCGGAGATCTTCAAGGCGTTCCCGAGCGTGCTCGGCGACCCGTCGCTGCTTCAGTTCATCTGCGACTATGTGCGCCTCATCATCATGGGAAACGCGCGAACGCACGAGATCGAGGCGCTGATGGACGAGGAGATTCACACCATCGTGAAGAGCAAGCTGGCGCCCTACCATTCGCTGGTGACGGTGTCCGAGGCGCTGCCGGCGCTCGGCATCGTTGCCGCGGTGCTCGGCGTCATCAAGGCGATGGGCGCGCTCGACCAGTCGCCGAAGCTGCTCGGCGGCTTCATCGGCGCGGCCCTGGTCGGCACCTTCGCCGGCATCTTCCTGTCTTACGGCATCATTTCGCCCTTCGCGATCAAGATCAAGATGACGCGCGAGAAGCGCTGCCGGCCCTACATCATCGTCAAGCAGACGCTGCTCGCCTTCATGAACGGCGCCATGCCGCAGATCGCGGTCGAGCACGGCCGCAAGATGATCTCGAGCAACGAGCGTCCGTCGATCGACGTCGTCGAAAACGAGACGATTGCGGGTCCCAAGGCGGTCGTGACCGAGGCTGAACCGAAGGCCGCGCGCGCATGACGATGGAAGACCTCGACGTCGATCAACGGAAGCAGCTGCCAAACTATCTGCTGGACGCCGCCGGCATCTCGATCGAGCGGATGCCGATGCTCAATGTGATCTTCGATCGCATGGCGGCATCGTGCACCGACAGCCTCCAGCCGATGGCGGGAACGCCCTGCTACTTCTCGGTCAATGGCATCACCAATGATCGCGTCGGTGACATCATCAAGGATTACGAAGCCAACGCGGTCGCCGCCGTGCTCTATGCCGAGCAGTGGGACTCCCGCGTCATCATCATGCTCGACCGCGACTTCGTGTTCACGATGGTCGAGGCGATGTTCGGCTCCGACGGCGCCGAGCCGCCGATCGACGTCGAGCGCTCGTTCTCGAACATCGAGCTCCGCCTGGTGCAGGCGCTGTTCGAACGTTTTGCCAAGTCGCTGCAATCTGCCTTCGCCGGCACCTCCGAAGTCACGTTCCGCCTGGAGCGGGTCGAGACCGCCATGGCGTCGCTGGCGATCGGGCGCAGCGGCAACATGTCGATCTGTGCGAACATCATGCTGCAGGCACTCTACCGCGGCGGCCAGATGTTCCTGATCATTCCGCACTCGGCGCTCAATCCACTGCGCCAGAAGCTCGCTCACGTCGTCGTCAGCGACGGCCGCGCGGCCGATCCGCACTGGCGCGAGCAGATGGAGAGCGAGGTCCACCGAACCGAGGTGACGCTGAGCGCGGTGCTCGACGAGAAGATGCTCTCGCTCGGCGACGTCGTGAAGTTCCATGTCGGGCAGGTGCTCGAACTCGAGGCCACGCCGCGCACGCTGGCCCGACTTGAGAGTAACAACCAGGTGCTGTTCTGGTGCCAGATCGGCCAGCTTGATGGCTACTACGCCATGCAGGTGGCAGATCCCGTCGATCAGAAACGGGAGTTCGTCGATGATATCCTATCTCGTTGATGTCGTGCTGCTGATCGCGCTCGCTTTCACCAGCATGCGGGTGACCAGGATGCACCGCGAGCTGGCGCGGCTGCGCAGCTATCAGGGTGAATTCTCCACGATCGTCCATGAAACGGCTGGCGCCTTCGATACGGTAATTACCGCGGCGCACGATTCCACGGCCAATCTCGGGCGACTCGCCAATGTTTTGAGCGCGAAGATTGATCAGGCGCACGACGCGATCGCGGCACTCGACGCACGGCGCGGGTTCATGCCCGCAGCGGCCACGGGGTGCGACAAGGACAAGCATTGAGGCGGGGGCCTGTCAGGCGCGGATGACCGGAACGTCAGCCGGCGTCGGCGCGAGGGCAGGGGAATGATTCCGGAGCCGCGCTTCGGAAGGGGTTATCAAGAGGCGATACAAGATGGCGCAACCTTTCGACTACGAGTCCAATCGAGCACCGGCGTCCGAAGGACATGCCGACACCTCTTCGCTGGAGAGGCTGGCGGAGATCGCCGCGCGCACGGCCGAAGAGACCGGCAAGTTCGCCAATGTCGACGCGATCCTGCGCATTCCCGTCACCATGCAGGTGGTGCTGGGCTCCGCGACCATTCCGGTGGCGAACCTGATGAAGCTCGGCCGCGGCGCCGTGGTGCCGCTGGATCATCGGGTCGGCGAGCCCGTCGATGTCGTGGTCAACGGTCGCATCGTCGCGCGTGGCGAGGTGGTCGTGGTCGAAGAGGACAATTCCCGTTTCGGCGTTTCGCTGACGGAGATCGTTGGACCGCTGGGGCAGGGTGATACCTGACCATGGCGGCACAGGTCGGCATCGCTCCCATCAAGCAGCGAGGCGTTGCCACGCTGGGCGGGACGCAAAAGGTTGCGGCGCTCCTGCTTGCCATGGGCCGGCAGGCCGCCGCCAGCGTGCTGCAGCAGTTCGAGCCGCAGGAGATCCGCATCGTCACCAAGGCAGCGGCGGAACTGCGGCCGATTACGGCGCAGGAGCTGGAGGGGATCGTCGAGGAGTTCGCCCAGCAGTTTTCGATGGGCGCCAACATCCTCGGAACGCTCGGTGGCCTCGAGGCGGTGCTCGGCGACGTCCTTCCGGCGGAGCAGGTCTCGCAGATCATGTCGGACCTGCTCGGCAATTCGAGCGGCTCGGTCTGGGACCGCGTGTCCTCGGTGTCGGAAAACTCGCTCGCGAGCTATTTGACCAAGGAGCATCCGCAGACCGCCGCGATGATCCTGTCCAAGGTCAAGCCGGCCTGCGCGGCGAAGGTGATGAGCCAGCTTCCCTCGAGCCTGCGCAACGAGCTGATGCGGCGCGTGCTCAGTCTCAAGCCGATCGTCGACGATGCGATGCGCATCATCGAGAAGACGCTGCATGAGGATCTGACGCTGAACTTCGCCCGGAATCTCGGCGCCGACACCTATGCCCGCGTCGCCGACATCATCAACAAGATGGAGCGCGGCCATATCGAGGACATGCTGAAGAGCCTGTCGGAGAAGCGGCCGAAGTCGGCGGAAGTGCTGAAGGAGCTGTTGTTCACCTTCGACGACGTCGTGAACCTGACGCCGAAGGCGCGCACCATGATCTTCGACCAGGTGCCGACCGATCGCATCGTCGTCGCCCTGAAGGGAACCGACAAGGGTTTCCGCGAGCTGATCCTGTCCTCGGTCGCCTCACGCGTCCGTCGCGTCGTCGAGCACGAACTCGCCATCGGCGAGCCGTCGAACCAGCGCGACGTGCTGGAGGCGCGCCGCGTCATCACCGATCTCGCACTCGACCTCGCGGAGAAGGGCGAAATCGAGCTCAACCCCGAGCAGGAGGATGAGCTGGTCTTCCGCTGACCGCTGAACAGGCATGGCAGAAACATCCGACCAGGAGAGCAAGACAGAAGAGCCGACCGAGAAGAAAGTCCGTGATGCGCTCGAACAGGGCAAGATCCCGGTCTCTCGGGAGGCGTCCATCTTCGCCTCCATGGCGGCGCTGATGGTGATCCAGGCATTCCTGATCGGCCAGGGCGTGCAGCAACTGACGCCGACCCTCAAGAGCTTCCTCGACGATCCCGACGGCTTCCCCCTCAGCACCGCGGCGGACGCGCAAAATCTCCTCACTGTGGTAGGCCTGCAGGCGATGCGCTTCCTGATTCCGCTGGTGGTCATCCTCGCCGTGTTCGGGCTTGCGGCATCGTTGCTGCAGAACGCGCCGCGTCTGGTGCTTGAGCGCATCCAGCCGGATTTCTCGCGCATCTCTCCCGCCTCCGGTTGGAGCCGGATATTCGGAACCCAGGGACTCGTGGAGTTCGCAAAATCGCTGTTCAAGCTCGTTTCGGTGAGCCTCGTCGTCGGCTTCGTGCTGCGTTCCTCCGAAGCGAAGGCGTTCGAGGCGATGTACACCGATCCGGTGGCGCTGCCCGAGATGATCCTCACCATCGCGATGCGGATCGTCTCGGCGGTCTGCATCGCGACGATCGTGCTGGTCGCGATCGATCTCGCCTGGGCGCGCTTCCACTGGCGGCGCGAGCTGCGCATGACGCGGCAGGAGATCAAGGACGAGCACAAGCAGGCGGAAGGTGATCCGCTGGTCAAGGCCCGCCTGCGTTCGCTCGCACGCGACCGCTCGCGTCAGCGCATGATCGCGTCCGCATCGCGCGCGACGCTGGTGATCGCGAACCCGACGCATTTTGCAGTGGCGCTGCGCTACAAGCGCGATGAAAACCCGGCGCCGATCGTGTTGGCCAAGGGTATGGATGCGATCGCCCTGAAGATTCGCGCAGTCGCCGAAGAGAACAGGATCCCGGTGATCGAGAACAAGGCTCTTGCGCGTGCGCTTTACGATGCCGTGCAGGTCGACCAGGTGATCCCGCCCGAATTTTTCCGTCCCGTCGCAGAGATCATCTACTTCCTGCAGTCGAAGCAGTCGCCGCGCGCCGAAAAGGTTCAGTGAATTTTTGAGGACAGCGCCCCGCGCATCAGCCTGGGGAAAGCTTGCGATCCTAAGATTCTCCCGAATAGACCAGAATGGGACTATCGTGGGACCGCTTTATCTCTTCGAACTCGCATCATCGCAGGCGCGCTGGCTCGAGCTCCGTCAGTCGACGATCGCCACCAACGTCGCCAACGCCAATACGCCCGGCTTCAGGGCTCGCGACGTCGAGCCGTTCAACAAGGTGCTCGACGGAACCCCGGTGCGGCTCGCAATGACGTCGCCCTCGCACATGCAGCTTTCCGCAGCAGAGACCGACACGCGCGCGACCGCGAAGAAGGATAGCTGGGACGTGGTTCACTCCGGCAACTCCGTGAGCCTCGAGCAGGAGATGATCAAAGGCAGCGACGTCAATCGCGATTACTCGATGAACTCGGCAATCGTGCGGTCGTTTCACCGCATGCTGCTGTCGAGCGCGAAGGCCTGAGGTGAAGTGACATGCTGGACTCGCTGAGTGCATCTCTGACGGTCGCAAGCTCCGGGCTCGAAGCGCAGTCGACGCGCATGCGCATCGTCTCGGAAAACCTCGCGAACGCGACTTCGACGGGGCGCACCGCCGGGGCCGATCCGTATCAGCGCAAGACCATCACCTTCGATGCCGCGATGGATCGCGCCTCGGGCGCACAGCTTGCGAAGGTCAAGGAAATCGGGGTCGATACCACGCCGTATCGTGTGGAGTACGATCCGGGGCATCCCGCTGCCGACAAGGCCGGCTACGTCAAACTGCCCAACGTCAACATGATGATCGAGATGGCCGACATGCGCGAGGTCAATCGATCCTACGAGGCCAATCTCCAGGTCGTGAAGCAGGTGAGGTCGATGCTGGGCATGACCATCGATCTCCTGAGGAGCTGACAATGTTAGAGGCGATATCATCCACGGCGATTTCCGCGGGCCAGGCTGTATCCCGCGCGACCGAGACGCAAGTCATCTCGCCCGCAGCGACCGCGATCCAGTCGGGCGACGACGTCGGCTTCGATTCAGTGATGAAGCAGGTGACCACGGACGCGATCGGAACGTTGAAGGCAGGCGAATCGGCATCGATCTCGGCGATGCAGGGCAAGGAGTCGACGCGGCGCGTCGTCGAGGCGCTGATGTCGGCCGAGCAGGCCCTCCAGACGGCGGTCGCGGTTCGCGACAAGGTCGTGCAGGCCTACCAAGAAGTCGTTCGGATGTCGATTTGAGCTGAGGGAGTGACGCTGTGAAATCGCTTGCCATCGCGGCCACGGGCATGAATGCCCAGCAGACCAATATCGAAGTCATCGCGAACAACATCGCCAATATCAACTCGACGTCGTTCAAGCGGGCACGCGCGGAATTCACCGATCTATTCTATCAGATGGACCGCATGCAGGGCGTCTCGAACGTCTCGGGTTCATCTCCGATCCCGGAGGGTGCCAATCTCGGCCTCGGCGTCAAGTCGGCGGCCATCCGCAAGCTGCACATCCAGGGTGCGCTCACGCAGACCGGCAATCCCTACGACCTGGCGATCAACGGCCGTGGCTGGTTTCAGGTGTTGGGGCCGAACAACGAAGTGCAATATACCCGCGCGGGTTCATTCAACACCAATGCCAACGGTCAACTCGTCACGATCGACGGTTACCTGCTCGACCCCGCAATTACTGTGCCGCAGGGAACGGTCCAGGTCACGGTCAACCAGACCGGGCAGGTGTTTGCCAAGCTGGATACGGAAACCAATCCGCGGCAGATCGGCCAGCTCAACCTCGCCAACTTCGCCAACGAGGCGGGCCTCGAACCGCTGGGCAGCAACCTCTATCGTGAGACCACGGCTTCCGGCACGCCGGTCGTCGGGCTGCCGGGCGATGCCGGCTACGGCAAGATCAACCAGCAATATCTTGAGGCTTCGAACGTCGATCCGGTCAAGGAGATTACCGAGCTGATCTCCGCCCAGCGCGCCTACGAGATGAATGCCAAGGTCATCCAGGCCTCGGATGAGATGGCCTCGACGGTGTCGAAGGGACTTCGCTAGTTTCGGTGTATCCATGTTGAACAGGGTGGGCCTGATCGCGCGTGGGTTGGCCGCCGCGCTGCTCGTTCTCGCCTCTGCGCGGATGGCCGCGGCCGAGGAGCGGCGGCTTCCCGTGCCGGCCGTGTCGATCCGCGTCGGCGAGGTGATCAGGGACGACATGATCACGGAGCGTGCCTTCGCGCCGAACATTCTCGGCGTAGCCATGTTCATCGAAGGACGTCAGGTGCTTGTCGGCCGCATGGCGCGGCGTACGCTGCTGCCCGGTCAGCCGATTCCGACCAATGCGGTTGAGGATCCCTGGACCGTCGCCCGCGGTGCCATGGTCAAGGTGGTCGTCGAGGACAGCGGCCTGTCGATCGTGACGTACGGCTCGGCGATGCAGTCGGGTGCGGCCGGTGCGCTCATCCCGGTCCGAAACACCGACACCGGCGTGATCATCAGGGGCATCGTCCAGCCGGACGGCACCGTCAAGGTCGTGGACGGGTCATGATCAGATTTCTGCTTGCGCTGATCCTCGTCGTTGCCGCGGCCGGTGCCCAGGCCGCCGTTCGCATCAAGGACATCGCTGACATCAAGGGACTGCGCGAAAACCAGATCGTCGGTTACGGCCTCGTCATCGGCCTGAACGGCACCGGCGACACTCTGCGCAACGCGCCGTTTACGGAGCAGTCGCTCCAGTCGATGCTCGAGAACATGGGCATCAACGTCAGGAACGAAGCCACCAGCACGAACAATCCGGCGCGGCCCACGACGCTGCGCACGCGCAACGTCGCCGCCGTCATGGTGACAGCGGATCTGCCACCTTCGATGGCGCCGGGCGAACGCATGGACGTGACGGTATCGTCGCTCGGCGATGCGACGTCGCTGCTTGGCGGCACGCTGGTGATGACGTCACTGCGCGCTGCCGATGGCGCCGTCTACGCGGTGGCGCAGGGGGCCGTCACCGTCGCCGGCTACAGCGTGGGCGGCCAGGCCCAGAACGTCAGCCAGGGCACGCCGACCGCCGGGCGCATCCCGAACGGTGCGCTGGTCGAGCGGGAAGTGCAGGGAAGTCTCCATGAGATGGAGTTCCTGGTGCTCGAGCTGAAGAACCCCGATTTCGTCACCGCGACACGCATTCTCGATGCCATCAACCGCTACGCCGGCGGCCGCTATCGCGCGCAGATCGCCTTCGAGCGCGATTACCGGACGATCGTGCTGTCCAAGCCGCGCTATATCGGTCCGGTCCGCTTCCTCGCCGAAATCGGCGAGCTGACGGTCGAGCCGGATACACCGGCGCGCGTGGTGATCAACGAACGCACTGGCACGGTGGTGATCGGACGGGACGTAAGAATATCGACCGTTGCGGTGACGCACGGCAATCTGACGGTCCGCGTCACCGAGATGCCCGTGGTATCGCAGCCCGCGCCGTTCTCGCAAGGGAAGACGGTCGTCGTTCCCCAGACCATCGTCGAGGCCAACGAAGCAGGCGCGCAGGTTGCGATCCTCAGCGGCGTCGATCTCCAGCGCCTCGTCCGCGGGCTGAACCAGATCGGATTGAAGCCGTCCGGCATCATCGCCATCCTCCAGGCGATCAAGACGGCAGGCGCGCTCCAGGCCGATGTCATTGTGCAATGATGCATAAGCGTCGTGCAAGCTTGGTCGCTCAATGCTCTCAGGACCGAGAATCGCACGCGGCCCGATGCTGAAGCTGGATCACAAAGCAAAAGTCCTTCTCCTGGTCGCTGCGTCCGCGCTGGCGGGCGCTTCGCCTGTGCTGGCGCTCGATGAGGCCAGGCCGTCAAAGCCGCTCAACCTGCTCTCCTTCGCGCGCGCACGTGCTCCGGGCTCGCAGAAGCCGCAAGGGCTGGCCGCATCGTTGCCGAACGACGCCGCCTCCTCCAGGGCGACCGCCTGGGCGGCGGAAGACACCGGACCTGCGATCACCGGCGCGGTGCCGGCTCCCGAAACGCCACCGCCGGCGCCTCCGCCAACTCCGCCTACGCGTCCCGCCAAAACCGGCAGTGTCGCCGCGCCGGCGAAGCCGACTTCGCCTGCTGCGGCCGCGCAACCGGACAACGAGGTCGCGCTGTTCTGCAGCAACGTCGCCGACCCCGCCGTCGATGCAAGGCTCGCCTGGCAATTGAAGGAACTGGAGAAGGCCGAGAACCTGCTTCGCGAGCGGATCGCAGAGGTCGAGGCCAAGCGGGCCGAATATGAGCAGTGGATGGCGCTGCGCGACGAGTTCCTGAAGAAGGCCGAAGCGAACGTGGTCGAGATTTATTCGCGCATGAAGCCGGAGGCTGCGGCCACCCAGATCGCGGGTATGGCGGACGAGACGGCAGCCGCGGTGCTCGCCAAGCTCGGCCCGAGGAACTCGAGCGCGATCTTCAATGAGATGGATTCGGCACGCGCGGCGCATCTCGCCGACCTGCTTGGCGGAATGCGTCGTGTGGATGACGGAAAGACCAGATAGATGAAGAAGCCGATGCTCATCCTCTCGCTCGTGATCCTGGGCGGTTGCGCCCAGGATCCGTCCGAGGTGCTGTACGGGCCGCAATTGTCGCCCGTCGGTAGCGGCCTGAGGACGCCGGCCGATCCTATCCCGGTGTCACCCCGTTTCCGCACGCCCGTCAGCTATCGATCGACCTGGGACGACGGCACCGATCTCTACCGCGACCCGCGCGCCAGGCGCGTCGGCGACGTGATGACTGTGATCATCTCGATGCAGGACAAGGCGAAGCTCGACAACAAGACCGGCCGCTCGCGCGATTCGCAAATCAAGTTCGGTCTCGACTGGCTGATGGATGCAGCAGGGTGGACCGATAAGGGCCAGACCAACGCCAATCTCAGCACCAACACCCAGATCAAGGGCAACGGCCAGATCGATCGCGCCGAGGACATCAAGCTCTCGATCGCCGCGATCGTCACCGACGTATTGCCGAACGGCAATATGATGATCAGCGGTTCGCAGGAGTTTCGGGTCAATACGGAGATGCGCGTCCTCAACGTCGGAGGTATCGTGCGTCCACGCGACATCTCGCGTGGCAATACGATCACCTATGACAAGATCGCCGAGGCGCGCGTGTCTTATGGCGGTCGTGGAAATCTGTCTGACGTGCAGCAGCCTGGATGGGGACATCGGATCTATGACGCCGTGGCGCCATTCTGACGAGCTGGCAAACCGGACCGTGCTGCGGGGACAGGGAATGTCATGCGCCTGATCGCAGCCATCGTGGCCTTGACCCTGGTCGCTATCGCGACCGGCGCAGTCGCAGGGCTGCAGCTTTTCGCGAGCGCGCAGCGCGTCGCCGACGCGAAGAAGAGCGCTACCCCGCCGCCGCTTGCGTCGAGCTACGCCGGCAGCGCGCGGCTCAGGAAGCTTTCCCCGATCGTGACCAATCTCGCCGCGCCGGCCAACAACTGGGCGCGGGTCGAAGCCTCCATGGTGACCGACAGCATGAGCGACGAAGACGCCGGCATCCTGGCTGCGCATATCAGCGAGGACATCGTCATCTATCTGAGGTCGGCGTCGGTTTCGCAGTTCGAGGGCGCCCGCGGACTCCAGCATCTGCGTGACGACCTGTCCGAGCGCGCCAATATCCGTTCGTCGGGCAAGGTCCGCGAATTGATCATTGAGACATTGGTGATCCAGTGAAAGTGAGAGTCCTGCTGCTGGCGTTGCTGCTGGTCGTCCTGCCCGAGGTTGCGTTCGCCCAGATTCCGGATCTCAATTCGCTGCTGCCGCCGGGCAACGGCTCGACCAGCGGCCGCATCATCCAGCTGATGGCGCTGATCACAGTGCTGTCGGTGGCGCCGGGGCTGCTGATCATGGTGACGAGCTTCACGCGATTTGCCGTCGCGCTGTCGTTTCTGCGTGCCGGCCTCGGCCTTCAGACCACGCCGGCCAATCTGGTGTTGATCAGCCTCGCACTGTTCATGACTTTCTACGTCATGGCCCCGACCTTCGACCGGGCCTGGGAAACCGGCGTGCAGCCGCTGATGAAGAACGAGATCTCGGAGGAGCAGGCCTATTTGCGGATCACCGATCCGTTCCGCGAGTTCATGCTGGCCCATGTCCGCGAGAAGGATCTTCAGACCTTCGAGTCGCTCGCGGCTGAGAGCTTCCGCAAGAAGTTCGACGACAAGCGTATCGACATGCGCGTCATCATTCCGGCCTTCATGATCTCCGAGCTACGACGTTCGTTCGAGATCGGATTCCTCATCATCCTGCCGTTCCTCGTCATCGACATGATCGTGGCGACGCTGACCATGTCGATGGGCATGATGATGATGCCGCCAACGATCCTCGCGCTGCCATTCAAGATGCTGTTCTTCGTACTGATCGACGGCTGGAATCTGCTCGCCTCCGGACTGGTGCGATCGTTCTCGTAAGACCCGCGATCGTCGGCGGAGCGGCTGGTTATGGTTAGCGGAAAGTAATATTAACCATATGATTTTGCAGCGAAATTCAAGGCGGTCTTAATCTGGAAGCAAGATTCGGCGTGCTACCAAGACGGTACGGCGGGTTGGACCTCACCCACATCAGTCCAAAGGCATGATGCCGCCCCTCCGTACCGGTGAAAGCCCGGTATGTCCCCTCGTGAAAATGTAACGCGTACATAAAGGGACATTCGCAATGTCAAGCCTGCTTACGAACTCGACCGCCATGACCGCGCTCCAGACCCTGCGGTCTGTGAGCTCGCAGCTCTCCAACACGCAGACCCGGATCTCGACCGGCCAGCGCGTCTCGACCGCCTCCGACAACGCCGCCTACTGGTCGATCGCAACGTCGATGCGCTCCGACAACGCCGCGCTCTCCGCCGTCTCCGACTCGCTCGGTCTGTCGGCTGCGACCGTCGACACCGAATATACCGCTCTGACCTCGGTGATCGGCGACAAGAACTCCGGCCTGACCAAGCTCCAGGCGCTGCTGGTCGAAGCCAAGACCGCCGGTATCGACCGCACCAAGATCCAGGCGGACATCACCCAGATCCAGCAGCAGATGAGCAGCACGGCCAATGCCGCGACCTTCAACGGCATCAACTGGCTGAGCATCAACACCTCGGCCACGACCCTGGCCACACCGGCGACCTTCA